>CASEKM010000241.1:0-3030 GCA_949288405.1 uncultured bacterium
CCTCATCCGCCCCAGTGTGCGCACTGGGGCACCTCCCCCGTAAAGGGGGAGGCTCTTTAGGCCCCCTTGTGAAAGGCCGACTCCCCCTGTCAGGGGGAGATGTCGCGCAGCGACAGAGGGGGTAGGGAGGCTGTCGCCGCCGTTAGGCGGTGACTGGGGAATTCCGACAACCGGAATCTTTTCGGTCAACGGAATCCCCCACCCCAAATTTGTGAGCCCTTTGTGATACCTGCCTGAATTGTCCCTCTGAGAAGGACAGCTGTTCTTCCATAATGCAGGTAGGCGGGGGAGAGAAATTGTGTTATACTAAAATTCCATATAAAAAGAGAAGGAATGAAGGAAAAAGCATGAAAAATCTGTTGAAACGGTGGAACGACACCAGCTTGGTGCTGCGGATCCTGTGCGGTCTGATCCTCGGCGTCATCCTGGGGCTGGCGGCGCCCCAGGCCACACCCGTGGCCCTGCTGGGCGACCTGTTCGTGGGGGCCCTGAAGGCGGTGGCCCCCATCCTGGTGCTGTTTCTGGTGATGACTGCCCTGTCCCGCCACCAGGAGGGGCAGAAGACCAACATGTCCCGGGTCATTGTGCTCTACCTGCTGGGCACCTTCATCGACGGCTGTGTGGCGGTGGTCACCAGCTTCCTGTTCCCGGTGACCCTGGAGCTCACCGCCGCCCAGGAGCAGACCGCCGCCCCCGGCGGCATCGGCGAGGTGCTCCACACCCTGCTGATGAATCTGGTGGCCAACCCGGTGGACGCCCTGGTGAACGCCAACTACATCGGCATCCTGGCCTGGGCAGTGCTGCTGGGCGTCGCCCTGCGGAAGGCCGACCCCGGCACCAAGAGGGCCCTGGAGAACATCGCCGACGCCGTGTCCCAGGTAGTGCGCTGGGTCATCAGCTGCGCCCCCTTCGGCGTGATGGGGCTGGTGTTCAACTCCATCTCCCAGCTGGGGGTGGAGTCCCTGCTCAGCTACGGGAAGCTGATCCTGCTGCTGGTGGGCACCATGGTGTTCGTGGCCCTGGTGGTGAACCCCCTCATCGCCTTTGTGTTTTTGCGGAGAAACCCCTACCCCCTGGTGCTCAAGTGCCTGTGGCGCAGCGGCCTGACCGCCTTCTTCACCCGCAGCTCCGCCGCCAACATCCCGGTGAACCTGAAGCTGTGCGAGGAGCTGGGCCTGGACGAGGACACCTACGCCGTGTCCATCCCCCTGGGCTCCACCATCAACATGGGGGGCGCCTCCATCACCATCTCCATCCTGGCCCTGGCCGCCGCCCACACCCTGGGCATCCAGGTGGACATCTTCACCGCCATTATCCTGTGCGTCCTGTCCGCCGTCAGCGCCTGCGGGGCCTCCGGCGTGGCGGGCGGGTCCCTGCTGCTGGTGCCCCTGGCCTGCTCCCTGTTCGGCATCTCCAACGACGTGGCCATGCAGGTGGTGGGCGTGGGCTTCATCGTGGGGGTCATCCAGGACTCCTGCGAGACCGCCATCAACTCCTCCACCGACGTGCTCTACACCGCTGTGGCCGAGCTGTCCCAGAGACGGGAGAAGAAGTGACCGGCCCGGGCTGCAGCCTTCAGAATCAAGAAAGCCGTCCGGGCAGCCGGACGGCTTTCTGCGCATGAAGGGGCCCCTCCATGGGAGCGGGGCCCGCGCCCTTGCGGACGCTTCGTTTTTCTGCTATGATAACGGAAAGAAACGGGGGCGATTTTGGTGAAAACGGCAAAGACGGCGGGACCTCGTCCTCAGCGGGCAAACAACATCTTGGGCACCATGCCGGTGGACCGCCTGGTGCTCACCATGTCCTCCCCCATTATGATCTCCATGCTGATGAGCGCGGTGTACAACCTGGTGGACAGCATCTATGTGGCCCAGGTGAGCGACCTGGACTTTTTGGCCCTCAGCTACGCCTACCCGGTGCAGCTGATGATGGTGGCCTTCTGCACCGGCATCGGGGTGGGCTTCAACGCCACCTTCGCCCAGCGCCTGGGGGAGGGGAAGGGGGAGGAGGCCAATCAGGTGGCCTGCCACGGCTTCTTGTTCTACGGCCTGTGCTGGCTGCTGTTTCTGACCTTTGCCCTGGCGGGCGCGCCGCTGTTTTTCCGGCTGTCCACCGGCGACCCCGCGGTGGCCCGGGCGGGGGTGGAGTACCTGACCATCTGCTGCGGCTGGTCCATAGGCATGTGCATGCAGTTTCTCACCGAGCGGCTGCTCCAGACCACGGGGCACCCCGCCGGGTTTATGATCGTACAGGGCTCCGGGGCCCTGCTGAATATCCTGCTGGACCCGGTGTTCATCTTCGGACTGGATATGGGGGTGGCCGGGGCGGCCATCGCCACCGTCATCGGGCAGATCTCCGGGGCCTGCATCGGCTTTTTCCTCCTGTGGCGCATCCGCCGGGAGTTCTCCCTCTCCTTCCGGGGCTTCCGGCCCAGCGGGGCCATTTCCGGGGAAATGCTCCGCATCGCCGCCCCCGCCATCGTAATGCAGTCCCTGTCCAGCTTTATGTCCCTGGGCCTGAATCAGCTGCTCACCCCATTGTCAGCTACAACTACGGGGCCCGGTCCCCTGGGCGGATCACCCGCGCGGTCCGTTTCAGCCTGACGCTGGCGGCGGGGGCCGCCCTGGGGGGCGGGGCGGTCCTGGCCCTGGCCGCCTCCCCGCTGCTCCGGTTCTGCTTCCACGCGGGGGCGGAGGCCGTTGCCATGGGGGCGCCCGCCCTGCGGATGGCCGCCCTGGCCTTTCCCGTGGCGGCGGTGAGCATCATTCTCTCCGCCTCCTTCCAGTCCCTGGGGCGCAGCACCCTGTCTCTGCTGGTGTCGCTGCTGCGGCAGATCGTCCTGCTGCTGCCCATCGCCGGGGGCTTTCTGGCCCTGGCGCCCAATCTGGTGTGGCTGTCCTTCCTGGGCGCCGAGGCGCTCGCCTGCCTGACCGCGGTCCTCTGCTACCGGCTGGCCATCCGGCCCCGCATCCGGGCGCTGGAGGGGGACAGCCCCTAGCGCAGGGAGCGGGGGCCGAAGCCGTGGGGCAG
>CASEKM010000241.1:3051-3578 GCA_949288405.1 uncultured bacterium
CCCCCGGGCGGCCAGCACCCGCAGGTCCGGGGCGAACTCAAAGAGCATCTGCCGGCAGCTGCCGCAGGGCCAGCAGTAGTCCGCCCCCTGTCCGGCGATGGCAATGGCCTCCCAGCCGTCCCGGCGTCCCTCGCTGACCGCCTTGAGCAGGGCGGTGCGCTCGGCGCAGATGGTGGAGCCGTAGGCGGCATTTTCCACGTTGCAGCCGGTGAACACCGTCCCGTCCCGGCACAGCAGGGCCGCCCCCACCGGAAAGCGGGAGTAGGGGACATAGGAGAAGCGGTGCATGGAAAAGGCCAGCTTTACCAGTTCCTGGTCTGTCATGGGGATCCCTCCTGAATTTGTAAGGATACTGGTATTATAGACCGGAGAAAAACAGGGCGCAAGAGGCTGGCCGGAGGGTTCCGGCGGCCTCTTGCGCCCGTTGGACCGTATCACATCCCCATGGCTTCCGTGAGGGTGTCCACCGCCTCGCTCACATGCCGGGCGGCCTTGTGGGCCGCCCGCTTCATCCGCCGCTGGGAGGG
>CASEKM010000242.1 GCA_949288405.1 uncultured bacterium
GAAGGCCGATTCCCCCTGTCAGGGGGAAATGGCCGAAGGCCAAAAGGGGTAGGGGGGCACGGCGAAGCCGTGACGGATGAGGGTGGGTTCTTGAAACGCGCCCCTGCTGGTTTCCATTGGACTGTAGGGGCGGACCTGTGTGTCCGCCCCGGTTGTGCGGGCATCCGGTAGTCTGGGCGCACACATAGGTGCGCCCCTACGGGCATTCCGGCAAATCCCCGCAAGCCTTCCCCTTTAGGGGAAGGTGCCCCCGAAGGGGGCGGATGAGGGGAACGGCCCTAGTTATGCAGGCCGTCCGTTTCCCGTGGCCCGCCGAGGGCGGCGGCCCCTACAGGCGGGGGCGTCTGATACCCCGGCGGGAGGCCCAAGGGCCTCCCCTACCCAAGCTAAGGACCGTTTTCAGCTAACCGTAGGGGAGGGGCTGAAGGTGAATCGGCCGAAGGCCGAGAGAAGCCACCCTGGGGTGTGCCCCTCCCGGTCCGTTTTCCGCCTGACGCAGACAGTGGAACACCCCCCCCGCGAAAATCTACGGCTCTTTGATCACCTTGGGCCTCCAGAGCCACTTCCACAGCCGCCACCCCAGGTAACACCCCAGCAGGGCGCACACGCCGGGCACGCCGGGGAAGATGAGCAGCTGGGTGAGGGGGGAGACCTCCTCCGACTCCCACAGGCTCAGCCGCCCCGCCGCCGCCAGAAGGACGAACAGCACCCCCAGGGCAGGGGGGAGGGCCCGCCAAATTTTCCGCCTGGGAATGCGGCAGCACAGATACTCCAGCACGAACCCGACCCCCAGGGGGATCAGGCCGAAGATTCCAATGACAATGGGCATAGCGTCCCCTCCCGGAAACAGACTGGAAGGACAGGAGAGCTGTTCAGACCAGCTTTCCCCCCTGAATGTGGAAGCTGGCCCCCTGCTCCAGCCCCTCCAGCTTCTCCTCCTCACAGCAGGTGATGAAAATTTGTCCCCCTTTTATGTGGTTCAACACAAAGGATTGCCGTTTTGCGTCCAACTCAGACAGTACGTCGTCCAAAAGGAGCACCGGGTACTCCCCGGTCTCCTGGAAGAAGACCTCCCGCTGGGCCAGCTTCAGCGACAGGGCGGCGGTGCGGGTCTGCCCCTGGGAACCGTAGGTCTTGGCGGACCGGCCGTCCAGCTCCACCGCCAGGTCGTCCTTGTGGGGGCCGGTGAGGCACTGGCGGGCCTCCAGCTCCGCCTGCCGGTGGGCCTCCTGGTGGGCCAGCAGCTCCTCCAAAATGGTCCGGGGCGGGGCCAGGGGGTCGGCCACGGTGGACACCGTCTCATACCGCAGGCCCAGGGTCTCCCGTCCGCCGGAGAAGTCCCGGTGGATGGCGGGGGCCTCCTGCTCCAGGCGCTTGACAAAGTGGGCCCGGTAGTGAATCAGGATGGCCCCGGTCTGGGCCATGCGGAGGCTGAAGTCGTCCAGGGTCTCCAGCAGGGAGGGGTTCTCCGGCCAGTCCCGGAGGATGCGGGTCTTGTGCTCATAGAGGCGGTGGTACTCGGCCAGGGCCTGGGCGTACCGGGGCCGCAGCTGACAGATGGCCAAGTCCAGAAACTTCCGCCGGGCAGCCGCCCCCTCCCGGATCAGGTACAGGTCCTCCGGGCAGAAGAGCACGGTGGTGAGGATGCCGGCCAGCTCCCCGGCGGTCTTCAGCCGCACCCCGTTGGAGTAGAGCTGGCGGCTCTTTCCCCGGCTCAGCTTGGCCTCCAGGGTGAAGGTCCGGCCCCGGCTGTCCACCTGGCCCTTTAAGAAGGCGCCGTCGATGTCCAGCATGATCATCTCCCGGTCGTACCGGGCCCGGTGGGACCGGGCGGAGGACAGATAGGCGACGGCCTCCAGCAGGTTGGTCTTCCCTTGGGCGTTCTCCCCGTAGATCAGGTTCACCCGGGGGTGGAAGTTGGACTGGAAGTGGACATAGTTGCGGAAAAAATCCAGCTCCAGGGCGTTCAGGATCATTGCACTACAAGCTCCGTCTCGCCGTCGATGACCGCCCGGTCCCCGGGGCGCATCTTTTTGCCCCGCATGGTGCAGGTCTCCCCGTTGACGGCCACCCGGCCCTCCTGGATGATCAGTTTTGCGTCGCCGCCGGTCTCCACCGCTCCGGCAAATTTCAGCAGGTCCTGGAGCTTGATGAACTCGGTGTGGATCTGAATGGTCTCGGTCTGCATAGCATCAATTCCTTGTCTGTTTTTTCGCGGGGATTTCGCCCCGCGTATGCGAGGCGGATGAGGGGACGATGATAAACCGCTTTCTTGTAGGGCGCGACGACTCGCGCGCCATCTCGCAGGGGTTTCGCCCTGCGGGGCGAGTTCCTTTTCCACGTGGAAAAGGAACCAAAAGACGCTGGGGGACGGCTCAGGATGAGCGCTCCGCGCTCATATTCGCCTTACCCCCAGACCCCCGTTTACGTGGGCCCTTCCTGAGAAGTTCAGCAAAATTTCCGGCGCACAAAATCTGAGTGAGTGTCTAAATTCCCGCCGGGCCACTGGGCCCTGGGTTTGCAAAAATTGCGGCTGGCGCGGTCTCCCTTCTGCGCCTAAGTTTACCGAACCAACGCTCCCGGTCTTTTTCCCGCCGTAGGGGCGGGTGCCCTCACCCGCCCGCCGGTATATAGGTTCTTCTCCAATACAGGGCGCAATGGTCCGGCCTACCGCTTCCCATTTCTATCCCAAACATCGAATCGTATCCAAATCCACAACTGCCCGCCCGGGCCGCTTTGGGTCCACATGGACCACGGGGCACTATTCTCCCGGGGCCGGTTCCAGCCACAAAAAGCCACTGACCACCGTATAGCTGCACCCCTCCCACTGATAGCGGCATCGGACCGTCCAGGGAGAATTTTTCCCCGGCCAGTTGGTAAAGCCGTCCCGATTCCAGGTAACGAAGACCTCATGGCGGACTTTCTCAATTTCGCCGGGGACCGGGACCCCCTCCGCCAGCAGACGGGCCTGCTTCCGGCTCCATTGCCGGGCGGCGAGAGCAAAACCCAGGCCTATCAAA
>CASEKM010000243.1 GCA_949288405.1 uncultured bacterium
CGGGACACGGACCGCCTCCCTAACTGGGGCCGTTCCCCGCCTCCGTCTGGCCTTCGGCCAGCCACCTTCCCCCAGGGGACGGCTTTTGGGCGGCCAAAGGCCGCCCCTGTTTTTGCGGGGATTTACCGGAATGCCCGTAGGGGTGCACCTATGTGTGCGCCTAGGCTACCGGATGCCCGCACAACCGGGGCGGACACACAGGTCCGCCCCTACGGCGAATTTTGCAGCGGGCACGATGGCTAAGCGCCGGGTTGCCCCGCCTTACAGAAAAGCAATCCAAAACCTGCCCACCCTCATCCGTCACGGCTTCGCCGTGCCACCTTCCCCCTTGGAGGGGGAAGGCTATTGTACTAGGAGCGTTGGCTGAGAAAACTTAGGCGCAAAAGCGGGACCGCACCAAAGGCAGATTTTGCGAACACAGGGCCCCTGTGGGCCCGGACGGGACCGCACCCAAGCACTCCTGATTCTGCGCGCCGGAAATTTTCTGCCCCTTTCAGGAGAGCGTCCCTCGTAATGGGGGACCGGGGGTAAGGCGAATATGAGCGCGTCAGCGCTCATCCTGAGCCGTCCCCCGGCGATTCTTTGGTTCCTTTCTCATCGATGAGAAAGGAACTCGCCGCCCGGGGCCGGGTACGTGAGAAGAAAAACCTATCCTTGGCGGCGAAATTGGAAACACTTCGAGACGGCGCGCCGAGTCGTCGCGCCCTACAAAGTAAGCGGAAAACTAGACCTCATAACCAGGGCCGTTCCCCTCATCCGCCCCAGGGAAAGGCTTAAAAAGGGCGGCAAAATCTTAAAATCCGTTACTTTTTCCGCCGAAGGCGGCGGAGCACCCGCTCCTCCACCTGGTCGCCGTACTTCATGCCCACCAGGAACAGCCCCAGGCCGCACAGGCCGATGAGGGCCATCCCCCACCAGGGGAGGGAGAAGGACGCGCCCCCCAGGGCGCTGGCGAACAGCAGGCCCCAGGGGCGGGCCAGGAGGACGATGGTGATGAACCGGCCCAGGGGGATGTTGGTGAGCCCCGCCAGGATGCACAGCACGTCGTCCGGGAAAAAGGGGAACAGAAAGGCCAGGATCAGGAAGACGTCGGTCTTGGCTTGGATGACCTCCCGGTACTTCTCCGACACCTTCCGGCCCACCAGGCGGTTCACCGCCTCCCGGCCCAGGCCCCGGGCCAGGACGAAGACCAGCACCGACCCCAGCGCCACCGCGGCGAAGGTCATCAGAAAGGAGGGCCAGGTGCCGAAGAGCACTCCCCCGGCCAGGGCGGTGATGTTGCTGGGGATGGGGGCCAGCACCACTGAGAGCAGCTGCACCAGGAAGAAGCACAGGTGGGAGTAGGGGGAAAACTGCTGGATGTAGGCCCGCAGGGCCTCCTGGGAGGCGGCGGCCTGGAAAAACCCGCTGCGCCACAGGAACAGCCCGCCCCCCGCGCACAGGACCACGGCGGCCAGGAGGGGGAGCCAGGGGATCTTTTTTTCTCTCATAACTACGCGACCTCGTCTGAAGTATTCTTCTGCATCATACCATACCACAAATCATTTGAAAAATTTAGAACGGTTTCTTAATTTTCAATGAAAATCCGCATTTTTCCTTCCGGCGGGAAAAATTTTGCCTCCTTGGGAACTTTTCTCCGGCTGCTTCGTCTAAGGAATAGAAAAACCTCGCAAAATGTCCAAATATTGCCGGCATTTTCCATTAAAACTTCGTGAAATTGCGCTCCCGCATTTTGACTTTTCTTCAAATAGAGAGTACAATAGGGAATATCAGGGGCCGGACGCCCTCCGCGCCGGCCCAAACGTGAGACGTATTCTCTGGGACGAAATTTTGCAGCAACGCAGTACAAGAAGGAGAACTGATATGAAAGCAGGATTCCGGCGAACCATCGCCCTGGCTCTGGGCCTGTGCGCCCTGACCATCCCCGCCTCCGCGGCGAGCACCTTCAGCGACGTGCCCTCCAGCTACTGGGGGTACTCCTACATCACAGAGGCCGCCTCCAAGGGGCTGGTCTCCGGCATCGGCAACGGGCAGTACGGCCCGGAGCAGAAGCTGTCCAACGCCCAGTTTGTCACCATGGTGTGCAACATGTTCTACTCCGACCTGGTGAAGGCCCAGGGGACCTCCGCCGACTGGTGGCGGCCCTATATGAACGTGGCCCAGGCGGTGGGTCTGCTCAACGGCACCACCGCCGGCAGCCAGTACGCCGCCAGCGGCTCCTTCACCGCCGCCAACGCCAACGGGCAGATCAGCCGCTATGACATGGCCCAGATCATGTACAACGTGTCCACCCTCCAGCGGTGGGAGACCCCCGACTCCATGAGCCTGGTGCTCAGCCAGCTGCTGATCCAGGACTTCTCCACCATCCCCACCAGCTATCAGATGGCCGTGGCCTACTGCTACGCCAAGGGCTTCCTGTCCGGCGACGAGAACGGCAACTTCAACGGCTCCAGCACCACCACCCGCGCCCAGGCCGCCGTGGTGCTGTGCTCCCTGAACAAGGCCAAGACCCAGGTCACCGCCCCCACCTACAGCAACACCAACCGCCTGGCCAACGGCCTGGCCGCCACCGAGGAGAACGTGGCCGACCTGGTGGACGACCTGTGGGCCCAGTACCCCGACTATGACCAGTGGAACGTGGACACCACCTACACCTCCCAGCGCCTGGGCACCGCCAGCGGCAGCAAGGGCTTCGCCTATATGCTCAGCGACAAGATCTTCGGCGGCATGCGCGCCGCCCAGATCGACGACCCCCAGGACCTGCGCATCGGCGACTTGATCTCCCTGAACAGCGGCAGCGAGTACGGCGTGGTGTGCGAGGCCGACGAGGACACCTTCACCTACGTCTCCTGCGACTCCAGCGGCTGGATCTCCTGGAAGAACGACATGTACCGGGACGACCTGGACAAGTACGACACCGTCTGGACCCGCTACCTGGAGCTGCCCGAGCCGGACGACGTGCTGGCCAACGGCAAGGAGGCCACCAGAGCCAATGTGGAGGATCTGCTGGATGACCTGAACCGTGGCGTCCGCGGCTTTGTCTACCAGCTCAGCGATGAAATTTTCGGTAATCTGGAAGACAATGAAGTTGACGATGTAGAGGATATGCGCGTGGGCGATATCATCTATGATGATTGGTACGAGGTTTACGGCCTGGTCGTATCCGTAAATTACAACAAGGAGACCTATACCTTCGTCAGCATTGATCTGGATACTGAGGATGACGACGGCGAGGCTAAAATCGACTGGGACTTTGATAGTCATTTCACTTATGTAGACGAGATTTATACCCGCTATCCCGAAGATGCGGACTATGATTGGGATGACGATGATGATGTATTAACCAATGGCAAAGACATCACCACCACTAACGTCAGAAAACTGTTGAACACGGTT
>CASEKM010000244.1 GCA_949288405.1 uncultured bacterium
GAAACCCGTTCCCCTGAAACCAGCGTATGCAAAAGAGGGGCGCCTGGTGCGCCCCTCCCAGGCTGTGGAAAACGTCCAAGGACGTTTTCCACAGCCTATAAAAATGCCGTTACTTTCCCGCCGCGCAGCGGCGGAAAAGTCCTCGCTGCGCTCGCTGAATGCCTTGCCGCGCAAGGCATTCAGGGCATTCGATCCCACTCGAGGCGGGCTGCCGCCCCCTCGAGCTCCCCCGCCCATACTGAGGCGTTTTCTGTTCAACAGAGGGGTTCCGGTAAGCTGAGCGGAGGGGCGCCTGGTGCGCCCCTCCCGCCGCGGCTCCTACCCGCCCCCCAGAAGGTGCGCCGCCTCCTCCCGGCTGTAGCAGGCGTTCAGCACCTCCAGCAGGGCGTTGGCGGTCATGTGCTCGGGCAGCGCCAGCTCCTTCAGCAGGGCCTGGCGGCGCTGGGCGCTGTCCGGCCGCCCGGTGAGACCGGCGGCAAACAGATCCGCCTTGGTCAGGCCGGCCCGCTCCCCCTCCGGCGCGCCCTCCTCCAGGAAGGTGGCCCCCGCCCGGCGGAGGACCTGCTCCAGCACCTGGGGGGGCATGCCCTCCACCCCCAGCTTGCCCTCCTTCCCCGGCTGGCGCTTGCGCCGCTCCTTGCCGTACACGTCGGGGATGTAGGCGTGCTTCAGATATTTCCCGGGAATGGCGCTTTTGATCCGGCTGCGGATGACGAACCCCGCCCCGTCGGAGTCGGTGAGCACCACCAGCCCCCGCTTCTCCGCCGCCCGGCGCAGCAGGGCCATGCGCTCCGGGTCCTTGAAGATGCCGAAGCCCCGGGTCTCCAAAATGAGGGTGTCCACCACCTGGGACAGGGTGTTTTTGTCATAGCGGCCCTCCACCACCACGGCCTCCCGAATTTTAAGCATACGCACCCCCCTGACGGCCGGGCTGGGCGGGCCTTCGGGCGGGGGCGGCCAGCTCCAGCAGCAGCTGGGTGAGCAGCTGCTGTCCGTCCTGTCCGGTGGACTTCATGGCCAGGTCCGCCTCCCCGCACCGGACCACCGCCCGGCGGCACCAGGGCAGGGAGAACCGCCGGGCCGCCCCCATGAGCTTCTCCGCCTGGAAGGGCCGCAGCCCCCACAACTCCGCCACATAGGAGGCGCCCCGCCCCCCCTCCAGGGCCAGCCGGGCGGAGTAGAGCTGCCGCATGTTCCGCCCCAGGGACCACAGGATCTTGATGGGGGGCTCCTGCATCTGGAAGAGCTCCCCCAGCACCTGGGCCGCCTGGTCAAATTTCCCCGCTCCAATGGCGTCCGTCATGCGGAAGACCACCGCGTCCAGCTGGGGGGTGGCCACCGCGTCGATGTCCCCCCGGGTGATGTTCTCCCCCTTGGCGTAGGCGCCGATCTTTTCGATCTCCCCGATGAGATTGGTCATCAGGTCGCCGCACAGGAAGATGAGCTCCGAGGCCAGGTTGGCGTCGATGTTCTTCCCCAGGGCCCGGAACCGGCGGCGGACCCACTTCACCAGCTCCCCGGTCTCCTGGCGGGCGAAGTTCACCGCCGTGCCGCTGCGCTTGATGGCCCCGGCCAGCTTGGTGCGGGCGTCCCCCTTGTAGGGGATCAGGTCGTACACAAAGACCAGGCACACATACTCCGGCAGGTCGGACAGCAGGCGGACGTACTCCTCCCGGTCCTTCTCCCCCGCCTTGAACAGGTCGTAGTCGGTGACCTGGACCAGGGTGCGCTGGGCCATCATGGGCAGGCAGTCCAGGGCCTCCTCCAGGCGGCGGGGGGACATGTCCCGGGCGGGGATCTCATGGAGGTTGAACTCCCCCATCCCCCCGGTCAGGATCATCTCCCGGAGCTTGGTCAGATAGTGGTCCCGGAGATAGGTCTCCTCCCCGTAAAAGAGATAGAGCCTTCCGGGCGTCCCGGCGGACAGGTCCTGCAGCAGCCGCTGATAGCCCGCGGCGTCGCTTTTTCCCTTGGGCGGCATGGTGTTTCCTCCTCTGATGGTCACTGATTGAGCACGCTCAAATACTTTTCGATGCGGATGCCCTTGTTTTTCTCGATCTCGTTGCGCTCCAGCAGGATCAGGGTCTCCAGCACATCCATGGCCCGCCGGACCGCCTCCTCCAGGCGCTTGCCGGCCAGGAGCTCCCCCACCAGCACGGCAGAGAACATGTCCCCCGTCCCCGGGAAGTGGACCTTGACGAACTGGAAGGGGATGGTGAAGTAGGAGCCGCTCTTGTGGCTGTAGCCCCACACCACATGGCTGCCCGTCTCCGTCTCCGCGCCGCTGGTGATGACCACCGACCGGGGGCCGAAGGCCCGCAGGGCGTCCACCACCTCCCGGGCCTCCTCCCGGGTCAGGCTCTCCCGGCCCACGTACTTCCCGGTGAGGAAGGTGGCCTCAGTGAGGTTGGGGACGATCACGTCGGCCACCCCGATGAGGCGGCGCATGTTCTCCACCGTCTCCTCTGTCACCCCGTTGTACAGCTTGCCGTCGTCGGCCATGATGGGGTCGGTCATCACCAGCAGGTCCTCCTTCTTCTGGCTGGCGATGAACTCCCGGATGATGTCCACCTGCTCCGCCGAGGCCAGAAAGCCGGTGGTGATGCAGTCGAAGGAAAAGCCCAGCTCCTTCCACACGGCGATGGACTGCTTCATATACTGGGTGGTGTCCAGAATGGTGAACCTGCCGTAGTCCAGGGTGTTGGACACCAGGGCGGTGGGCAGGTTGTAGACGCTGTGCCCGAAGTTGGACAGGATGGGCAGCATGGCGGCCAGGGCCACCTTGCCGTAGCCGGGCATGTCGTTGATGATCAAAATGTTTTTGCTGTTTTCCATTGGGGTTACCCTTCTTTTTTCTGTTTTTCGTGTGGTGTTTCGCCGTCTGCGGGCAGCGAGTGACTTTGCCGGCGGGAGGCCCAAGGGCCTCCCCTACCCAATCCCGAAAGGTTTTCTTGAAACCTGTAGGGCGGGGGATTGCCCCCGCCGCCCCCATTTGGTTTCGCCTCCTTCTGTAGGGCG
>CASEKM010000245.1 GCA_949288405.1 uncultured bacterium
TTTTTGTCATGCCGCAGGGGAAGGGCCGCCTTCCCCTTGTCAAGGGGAGATGGTCGAAGGCCAGAAAGGATGGACGACTCCCCTACGGCGAAGATGGCCCCGAAGCGTTGGCTCGGCAAACCCAGGCGCCGTCCGAAAACCGCACCACCTGCAATTTTTGCAAATCCAGGGCCCAGTGGCCCGGCGGGAATTTAGACCAATCACTCAGATTTCGCGCGCCGGAAGGGCTCCGCCCACCTCAAGAGGTAACCCCCGTAAATGGGGGTCCAGGGGGGAGCGACATATCGGCTGAAAGCCGATCTGCGCTCACCCCTGGCGGTTCTTTGGTGACTTTCTGCCCGCGCAGAAAGTCACTCGCCGCCTGGGACCACGTCCCGAAAGAACAGAAACTCCTCTCAGCGGCGAAATAAGAACCCCGCCGCCGGGCGGCGAAACGCCCCTGCAAAAGAGACAAAACCTCCTCCAGGCGTTCCGCCGGAAAACCATTTGGGGTCAAAGGGCGGCGAAACGCCCCTGCAAAAGAGACAAAACCTCCTCCAGGCGTTCCGCCGGAAAACCATTTGGGGTCAAAAGCGGGCGGACCCAAAGGCCCGCCCGCCGTCAGCTTTTTAGGGGATTACTGAATGGCAATCTTCCGGCTCTGGGGGATCACCTCGCCCTGCTTGGGCAGCTTCAGTGTCAACACGCCGTTCTCATAGGCGGCGGAGATGGCGTCCTCCTGGATGCCGCTCATGTCGAAGGAGCGGGCGTAGCTGCCCACCCGGCGCTCCCGGCAGATGTACTTGCCCTCCTGCTTGTTCTCAGCGGTCTCCTGGTGCTTGGCGGTGATGGTCAGTACCCCGTCCTCCAGGTGCAGGTCGATGTCCCCCTTCTGGAAGCCGGGCAGGTCGGCCTCCAGCAGATAGTGGTCGCCCGCGTCCCGGATATCGGTGCGGAAGGCGGGCAGGCGGCCCTGCTGCTGGGCGGGGAACATGCTGCGCTCCATCTCGTCGAACAGATCGTTAAAGGAACGGCTCATATGGGTAAAGGGGATCATGGTATACATTGTAAAAACTCCTTTTCACGGCCCGGGGGCTCCAATTATCCGGGGCCCGGGCCTCTCTTGAACTTTGGCTACAGTATACCGTCCAATTGTGAACACTTCTCGCAGATAATATGTCTAAATTGTAAATTCTAGCACTCGATATATTAGAGTGCTAATTGCGAAGGAGCGCACTTGTCCGAACCGGGAGGGGCTGGTATAATGATATCAGCTTTCATCACGCCCTGCGGGGCGGTTTTTCAGGAGGGACCCATGAAAATTCTGGTATTTGGACCCAAGGCGCGCTACGACGCCTATCTCCCCGGCTTTGCCCCCTCCCTGAGGGCGGAGCTGGTGTTCTGTCCCCTGGGCAGCTCCCCACGTCAGGCGGCGGCGGACAACCCGGACGCGGAGATTTTGTTTGACGACCCGGTGATCGACGTGGACCGGGAGATCATCGGCCTGCTGCCCAATTTGAAGCTGATCCAGTCCGAGGGGGTGGCCTTCAACCGCATCGACCTGGAGGCGGCCCGGGAGCGGGGAATCTATGTGTGCAACAACAAGGGGTGCAACGCCGGCTCGGTGGCGGAGCACACCGTCATGCTCATGCTCATGGCCCTGCGCCACGGGGTCACCGGCCACAACGCGGTGAGAGAGGGCCGCCAGATGCAGATGAAGGAGGCGGTGATGGCCTCCAGCAGCCCGGAGCTGGGGGAGCAGGCGGTGGGCCTGGTGGGCTTTGGGGACATCGCCCAGGCCACCGCCCGGCGCTTGAAGCCCTTCGGGTGCCGGATGTACTACTATACCCTCCACCGCCGCCCCCCGCAGGTGGAGGCGGACTTTGGGGTGACCTATCTGCCCCTGGAGGAGCTGTTCGCCGCCTGTGACATTCTCTCCCTCCACTGCGCCGTCAACGACCAGACCCGGAACATGGTGGACGGGGCCCTGCTGTCCCATGTGAAGCCGGGGGCCATTCTGGTAAACACCGCCCGGGGGGACCTGTTGGACAACCAGGCGGTGCGGAAGGCCCTGCTGGAGGGCCGCCTGGGGGGCATCGCCATGGACACCCTGGCCCCGGAGCCCACCCCCGCCGACCACCCCCTGGTGGACCTGCCCCCGGAAATCGCGGATCGGGCGGTCTACTCCCCCCACCTGGGGGGCAACACCGGCGGCTCCTTCCGCCGGGCCCACCGGAATATGTGGGAGAACGTCCAGCGCATCCAGGAGGGAAAGAGGCCGGTCCACATTGTCAACGGGCTCTAAGGTGTAGCAGGCGGCCCGCTGGAAGCGGGCTGGGAATAGATAACAGCGCCCCGCCTCCTCTTCCCAAGGAAGGAGGCGGGGCGCTCTTGTTGCTACATCATCCTTAAAATCTCCTTTTTCAGCCGGGCGATGATCCGCTTCTCCAGCCGGGAGATGTAGGACTGGGAGATGCCCAGCTGGTCGGCCACCTCCTTTTGGGTGTACTCCCGCCCCCCGGCCAGGCCGAAGCGCAGGGTGATGATCTGCTTCTCCCGGGGCTCCAGCCGCTCCAGGGCCTGGCGCAGGAGCTGCCGGTCCACGTCCGCCTCAATGGGACGCATCACCAGGTCGCCCTCCGTGCCCAGAATGTCGGAGAGGAGCAGCTCGTTGCCGTCCCAGTCGGTGTTCAGCGGCTCGTCAAAGGAGAGCTCCGCCTTCTGGGCCGCCGTCTTCCTCAGGTACATGAGGATCTCGTTCTCAATGCAGCGGGAGGCGTAGGTGGCCAGCTTGATGCGCTTGGCGGGCTGATAGGTGCCCACCGCCTTGATCAGGCCGATGGTGCCGATGGAGATGAGGTCCTCCATGTTGATGCCCGTGTTTTCAAAGCGCCGGGCGATGTACACCACCAGGCGCAGGTTGTGCTCGATGAGCCGCTGTCTGGCCCTGTGATCCCCCTGCTCCAGCTGGGAGATGGCCTGGGCCTCCTCCTCTCGGGACAGGGGGAGGGGCAGGGTGCCGCTCCCCCCGATGTACATGACCTTGCCTGGGGGCAGCAGTCCCAGCCGGGCCAGCAGCCCCTCCGCCCGCTCCCACAGCTTGTTCCAGAAGTGTCCCATGGCGTCCATCCTTTCCGTCTCATTCCGGCCCGATGAGGGCCCGGTAGTTTCCCCCGTCGGACACAGGGGTGGGGGACAGAGCGGCCAGCATGGCCCCCCGGTCCTCTCCCCCCACCTGGACCTTGTCCAGCCGCAGGGCCAGCAGCAGTCCCCGCTCCACCCCCACCGCCCGGTAGGGCAGCAGGCGGAAGCGCCTCCGCCAGGGACCCTCCAGCCCTTCCAGCGCCCCCGCCGGGTCCTCCAGCGCCTCCGGCCCCAGGCGGACCCCGGCGGGGAGCAGCGGGGCCAGACAGTCCGCCTCGGCCACCAGCACCGGCCGCCCGGTGGCTGGGTCGGTGAGGGTGTTCCCTGTGTCCACCAGGG
>CASEKM010000246.1 GCA_949288405.1 uncultured bacterium
CGCCCCTACAGTCCCCGCGTCGGGACAGCGGTTCCTGGCTGAACGGCGGGGGCAAGCCCCCGCCCTACAGAGAATGGGGCTACCGCACCTTGTCGCTCAACGCGCTGCACACACTGCCGGTCTCGCCCAGCAGGCCGGGAAGGATGTCCTTCCGGGCGCCGTCCTGCAGCACATGGCCGTCGGAGATGACGATGATCCGGTCGGCGATGTTCAGGATGCGCTCCTGGTGGGAGATGATGAGGATGGAGCCGTTGATCTTCTCATGGAGGTGCTCGAACACCTGGATCAGGTTGGAGAAGGACCACAGGTCGATGCCCGCCTCCGGCTCGTCGAAGACGGACAGCTTGGTGCTGCGGGCCATGATCATGGCGATCTCGATGCGCTTGAGTTCGCCGCCGGAGAGGGAGGCGTCCACCTCCCGGTCGATGTAGTCCTTGGCGCACAGCCCCACCTCGGACAGGTAGTTGCAGGCCTCGGCCACTCCGATCTGCTTGCCGCTGGCCAGGGTGATCAGGTCCTTCACCGTCAGCCCCTTGAAGCGCACCGGCTGCTGGAAGGCGAAGCTGATGCCCCGGTGGGCCCGCTCTGTGATGTTCAGATCGGTGATGTCCTCCCCGTCCAGGATGATCCGCCCGGTGGTGGGGGTATAGATGCCGGCGATGAGCTTGGCCAGGGTGGACTTGCCGCCCCCGTTGGGGCCGGTGATGGCCACAAAGCGCTCGCCGATCTTCAGATTGATGTCCCGCAGGATGCCCTTGTCCGCGCCGTCCTGCTCTACCTCATAGCTGATGTGCTGTAGCTCCAGCATACTGGTTCCTCCTCTATTGGCACCCGGCCCGAGGGCCGCTTGACTCGTTCAGTTTCCCCGGGATCAGCCCGTCCCAAACCAAAACAGGGACGCTCTGCCCTCCAGAGCGTCCCTATTGTAACATATGAGGCTGATTTTGTCTATCATTATTTTCCTATTATTTTAGTGGGAATTTATTTTTCTTTCGGCATACCTACCCAAAGAGTAAGCACATCCCCCTCGCTGAAGGAAATTGGCTGATCATAGGTAAAGTTTAAATCCTGGTGGTTGTTGCCCATGCTCCACCACAGGTCCCCGGATACCGGCGCGCCGTTGAGGGTCACCTGGAACCACTGTCCCGCCTGCTCCCGCAGCTCCCGGCTGTTGGTCTGGGAGAAATTCTCCTGCATTACGCTGGGTACCTCCAGTTCACTCAGGGCCTGGTAGGCCTGCTTGTACGGGGTGGAGGCCCAGCCCTCCTCTCCGGTGAGATTCAAAAAAGCAGCGGTATGGTTGAGGATGATCCCGGTACTGCTCACGGACACCCCGATATGCTCCGAGGGACGGCTCACTCGCTCCATCACCACCGTATAAGCTCCCTGGGGCCGGGTGGCCGTCACAGTCAATGGCTCGTCCGGGGCAATCGTGTCCGCGCCGCTGCTGATGCCTGCCGACCAATTCTCAAGTGGGATGCCCAGGCGGGTCACCTGGAGCGACCGGGTGAGGGTGTCCACCGTACACAAGCACTCCCCCCAGTTCTGGTCCTCCCCGCCGACCGTAGCCTTGATGGGCGTGACAAAGGAGAAACCGTAATAGCCGTCAAACTGAATGTCCCTGGGCAGGAGATAGGAACCAGCTCCAAAGCCGTAGGACGGCAGAAGGCCGTTGACCGAGAACGACGATCCGTTTTCCGACACATAGACCAAATTGCAGGCGCCTCCATGGGGTATTCCCCCTTGAGATTCCACCGCCACTGTCCCGTGGGGGCCCGGGTAGCGCTCAAAGGTATAGGAGAAGCCGGCCTCCTTCAGCCGGTTCTCCATCCGCGCCAGGGTAAACTCCATGGGGTTCTCCGCCAAGGTCAGGGAGGCCGTCCGCGTCTTCTCGTCCCAGGCCAGCGTCCCCGCCCGCTCCAGATCGGAGAGGCGGATGGCGGTTTCGCCGCCGATGTTGAAGCTCTCCACCTCTTGTCCCTGGACATAGGTCTTGATGTCGGTGTACAGCACGTCCCCAGCCACTGTTCCCACCTTTTGGACAAGCCGCTGGGACTGATAGGAGCCGGTCACTGCGGCGGACATCTCCCGCTCCACCTCCAGGGTACGCTCACCCTCATTCCAGACCGCCCGGAATCCATACTGCCACAAGTCCTCCGCCACCACGGCGGTCTCCCCGCCGATGTTGTAGGAGCGCAGGGAGCGGCCGTTGATCTGTGCTGTAATGTCCGTATAGTAGGTGTGCCCCACCACGTCGCCGATCTCCGGCTCCGCCCCGGCGGCGTGCAGGACCAGGCCGACGGCCAGGGCCGCGGCCAGCACGGTATGCAGAACTTGTTTCCTCATGCAGATCCCCTCCTGTTCAGCGTTCGGCCTCAGTGCCTCCTCTTTGTATAGACGCATTATACCACAGTTTTGCTGCATCCCCCGGGAAATTTCCTCTCTTCCTTGAAATATTTTCCCGCCCGGCCCTTTGACCGCACACTTATACTTGCAATTTTGGCCGGAGTATGGTATAAATATGGGCAGCATAAATGCGCAGAGTGGGAAAATAGCGGGTTTGCAGATTGCAGAGAGGGGCGGCCGCCGGCTGAAAGCCGCCCTAAGCTGTGCCGCTTGGTTCGCCCAGGAGCGGCCCCTGAGAGGGGGACGGGTGTTCCGCCGTTACCGGAAGAGAGTGCGTATCGCAGAATACGAATGCGGGTGGTACCGCGGAAGGCTGGCCTTTCGTCCCAAAGAAAGTGGGACGGAGGGCTTTTTTGTTGCCACAAAGATAGGAGATAGGAGTTAAGAGATCGGAGTTAAGGCGTCCGGCAAAGCCGGACGATTTGAAAAAGGCCGCGCAGCGGCCACCGCAACTCCTATCTCCTATCTCCTCACTCCTAACTCAAAAAAAGGGAGTTTTACTATGAAAGAACAGTTAGCAAAGATCCGGGCCGAGGCCCTCTCGGCCATGGAGAATGCCCAGTCCGCCGCCGAGCTGGACGGGC
>CASEKM010000247.1 GCA_949288405.1 uncultured bacterium
AGGCGACTATGAGCACGAAGTGCTCATCTGGAGCCGTCCCCGGGGGCGTTTTGCCTACTTTGCCGCCATGGGCAAAGTAGGTCGCCGCCCGGGACACGGGCCGTTAGAACAAAAAAGTTATCTTTGGCGGCGAAATTGGGAACACTTCGGGACGTCGCGCCCTACAAAGTAAGCGGAAAACCAGACGCTGCGGGCGCACACTGTGCGCCCCTACAGTTGAAACAACCCGACCTCATAACCAGGGCCGTTCCCATCATCTGCCCCAGTGTGCGCACTGGGGCACCTTCCCCGAAAGAGAAAGGCTTGCGGACAGCATATCCTACAAATTTTAACTGTATTATATACTGGAAAGAACAGTTTTACAAGCGTAACTTGCCCTGTTATACTGAGGGCACAGCAGGAGAGAGCGCTCGAATATCATCCATGGAACAAGATCCGGGCACCGCCCGGAGACGCGGCGCAGCGTCCATACAGAAAAACTCTGCTTGAAACAAACAGGAGGATCTGACATGGAACGCAAGAAAAACGACGGTATTTTTCCCATCCGCTTTGTGGCGTTTATGCTGGCGGTGTTCGTGGGGGTCATGGGGCTCCCCATTCTGATGACCGCCATGAACGGCGGCCTGGACCTGCCGGTGGAATACAGCTACCGCGCCGGCTCGGACACCCTCGCCGCCGCCCCGGCGGCGGGCTGGACCATCCAGGAGGTCCGGGCGCCGGAGGACAGCCCGCTGCGCCCGGAGCTCAATGACGGCGGGATGGCGGTCTGTCTGGATGCCCTCTCCGCCGGGGAGGCCGCCTCCCTCCAGCTTTTGTGCCGGGGGGAGGACGGCGAGACGCAGGTGGACCTCCAGGTGAGCCGGGACGGAACGGGGATCGCCCTTCGGACTGTCCCAGAGCGCGCCGCCGCCGCCAATGTGAGCTATCTCTTTGAATACCCCGCCAACGCCTGACCTGAATCCTCAGACGTGATCCGATACACAAGCCCAGCGCGCCGTGGTCGTTCCCACGGCGCGCTGGGCTTTTATCGGGGAGTCAGAGCTGTTCCAGGTCCCGGGAGAAGCCCCACAGCTGAAACAGCAGGACGAAGAACACACAGAAGCTGACTGCGATCAGGGGGACCGCCAGGGCGGGAAACCGCAGAAACAGGTCCTGGAGGTACAGGGCGGTCTGAATGACCACCAGGAGGGTGCGGCAGGTGCGCAGCTTCTTCCCCATGTTCCCGTCCTCCAGCGTCTCCTCCGCCAGGGCGGCCAGGTCGGTGAGCAGCTGAAAATAGGTGTACAGGTTCACCATGGCCAGGAGCAGGGACAGCCACCCGGGGGACAGCTCCTCCAGAGCGGGGAGGAACTGGGTGAGGGAGCACACCCCCAGCACGATACAGAACGGGTTGAGCAGCTCCAGAGAGGGCCGGGCGGGAGAGAGGGCGTCGATCCCCCGGAACAGGAAGAACCAGCCCAGCACGTCGGGCAGCAGGGGGATGGTGACGGTGCTGTTAAGGTTCAAGTTGAAGTCCAGCAGCAGGAAGAAGAACCCCCAGAACATGCGACGGACGCCGGTGAACAGATCAGCCTGCTCTGTCATTGGGGTCCCTCCTCTCCGTCCAGGGTGAAGGTCTTGCCGTCGGGGGTGGTGTAGCGGGGGGTCAGGTCCACGGGAAAGACCTCCCCGTCCGCGTTGGTCACCGTGACGGTGAAGTAGTCTGGGGCGATGTACTGCTCCATGGGGCCGTCCCAGGCCCCACGGCTGCCCCAGCCGCCGCCGCCCCCCTCCGGGAAGACGGCCTTCTTTCCGGCGCTCATGGGCTCATATTCATACTCCACCGAATGTACCGCCCGGTTCAGTAGATACTTCTCCAACTCCTCAGTGTCCCCCTGCAAGTCCACATAACGCAGTTGCCGTTCTTGTTCCGGCGTGACGATCCAAGGGTCGTCCCAGCGGGGGGTGATCTCCACGGTAAAGGTGCGCTGCCGGTCCCAGGTGTTTTCCCGGGAAACCAACAGGCCGCTGAAGAAGCCGGTAAAGCCCTCCAGGCGGGGCATGGGGTCCCTGAGGGACGATCCCTCCTCCTCTGATGATTCCCAAAAGGAGAGGGGATTCTTATAGCCTTCGGACTCCTGGAAGCGCTGGAGCAAGTCCTCCCCCAGCACCCCGTCCCCGGTGGTCATGGTCTGGGCGGGGGACAGCTCGATTTTCAGGCCGTCCGCCTCCCCGCTCCAGGTGACGGGGCCGTAGAGCATACTGCCGGACCACCGGCCCAGGCCCGCAATGCTCACATCGGCGTCAAAGATCCCTGTAGTCTCCGCCAGCTTCTCCACCACCCAGAAGTCCCCGTCGGGGCGTACCCGCACGGTGTGGCACAGGTACTCCACCGGCCAGGGCTCCCCCTCCTCCGGCCAGAGGGGGTCGCTTTGACTTTCCAGCTCCACATCCCGGAACCAGAACGCCTGACACAGATAGCCCCCCGCCCCGTCGGAGGTGAGGCCCCGGAAGATGGGTCCGGTGCTGTACCAATACAGGGCCTCCTTCATGTCCATGGTGTCCACAAAGGCCTCCCAGTCCGCCAGGACGGCGGGCATGTCCTCCACCGGCGTCACCATGGCGGTGCACAGCAGGGACTCCGGTGGGAGGTTGTACCGCAGATAGACCGATTTTCCATAGGCATCCAGAGCTCCCGCCACGGTGGATACCCGGTTTTGGGCGGCGGCGGACAGCACCTGGGCGGTGTTTGCCCCGTGGGGCAGGTCCACCGGCTCCCCGGCGGCCAAAGCCGACACGGGCGTCCCCGCCACCAGAGACAGGGACAGGGCGAACACGATGCACCCGGACACCAGGCCCATCCCCTGGGGAAAGCGCTTGAAGCGGGCAATGGCCTCAATGCGGGCCTTCACCGCCCGGGCCCCGTTGGCCATGGTGGTGGCCCCGGGGGTGCGGACCGCCCGGTCGTCCGCCATGGCCAGGAGCACCCGGCCGTAGTCCCG
>CASEKM010000248.1 GCA_949288405.1 uncultured bacterium
ACCGGCCTCTACGAGAAAAGCGCGGCCGTTTTTGTACCCGCTGTAGGGGCGGCCCCATGTGGCCGCCCGCAGGCGGCAAAATCTCCCCCCAAAAAACCACCCAACAAGTGAGAAGGATTCGAGGTTTTCAACCATGTATCGTATTAAAACACTGAACAAAATTTCCTCCGCCGGCCTGGATCTGCTGGACCAGAGCCGCTTCCAGGTGGGCGGCGACGTGGAGAACGAGGACGGCATTTTGGTCCGCTCCGCCCCCATGCACGACTATGTGTTCCCCGAGGAGCTGCGGGCCATCGCCCGGGCGGGGGCCGGCACCAACAACATCCCCATTGAGCGGTGCAGCGAAAACGGCATCGTGGTCTTCAACACCCCCGGCGCCAACTCCAACGCGGTGAAGGAGCTGGTGCTGGCCGCCCTGCTCATCGCCTCCCGTGACGTGATCGGCGGCGTGGAGTGGGTCCAGGAGCAGGTCCACACCCCCGGCGTGGACGTGGCCGCGGCGGTGGAGAAGGGCAAGTCCGCCTTTGTGGGGCCGGAGATCTACCGGAAGACCCTGGGCGTCATCGGCCTGGGGGCCATCGGGGCCCTGGTGTGCAACATCGCCCTGGACCTGGGGATGGATGTGTACGGGTACGACCCCTATCTGTCGGTGGACGCCGCCCTGCGGCTGGACCGCCACGTCCATGTGGTAAAGAATGTGGACGAGCTGTACCGGGTGTCCGACTATCTGACCATCCACATCCCCTACACCAACGACACCAAGGACTTCATCAACGCCGAGGCCATCTCCAAGATGAAGGGCCAGGTGCGGGTGCTGAATCTGGCCCGGGGCGGGCTGGTAAACGACGACGACATGATCGAGGCCCTGGAGTCCGGCCGGGTGGCCCGGTACGTCACCGACTTCCCCGACGACAAGATCGCCCCGGTAAAGAACGTGATCGCCTTCCCCCACCTGGGCGCCTCCACCCCGGAGAGCGAGGAGAACTGCGCCCGTATGGCCGCCGACCAGCTGAAGGACTACCTGATCAACGGCAACATCAAAAACTCCGTCAACCTGCCCAACGTGTACCAGGACTGGAGCGGCATCTCCCGGGTGTGCCTGATCCACAAAAACGTCCCCGCCATGCTGACCCGGATCACCTCCATCCTGGCCGACGAGGGGGTCAACGTGGAGAACCTGACCAACAAGTCCCGGAAGGACTACGCCTACACCATGGTGGACCTGAACAGCCGCATCAAGGACAAGGTGGCCGACGAGCTGCGGGCCATCCCCGGCATGATCCGGGTCCGGGTGCTCAACCACTGAGGATGCGCCCGCCGCCCATCCAGTACAACTCCCCGGTGGTGCTCACCTTCAGCCTGCTCTCCCTGGGCGCCCTGCTGCTGGGGGAGCTCACCGGCGGGGCGTCCACCGGACTGCTGTTCTGCGTGTACCGCTCTCCCCTGACGGACCCGCTCACCTACGTGCGCCTCTTCACCCATGTGCTGGGCCACGCGGGGTACAGCCACTTTATGGGCAACATCATGCTTCTGCTGGTGGTGGGGCCCCCGCTGGAGGAGAAGTACGGCAGCCGCCGCCTGCTGGGGTGCATCGCCCTCACCGCCCTGGTCTCCGGGCTGGTGCAGGTTCTCCTGTTTCCGGGCACCGCCCTGCTGGGGGCCAGCGGCATCGTCTTTATGATGATCGTCCTGTCCTCCCTGGCCGGGATGCGGGAGGGGGCCATCCCCCTCACCCTGATCCTGGTGGTGCTCCTCTACCTGGGCGGCGAGGTCGCCGCGGCCCTCACCACCCAGGACAGCGTCTCCCAGCTCACCCACGTGGTGGGCGGCCTGTGCGGGGCGGTCCTGGGCTTCGCCATGGGCGGGGCCAGGCCCCCCTCCCGATAAGCTCCCCTTTTCAAGGCGTGTGCGCCCGCCGCACACGCCTTTTCTTCTACTTCACTCTCAGGAGGTCCCTATGAGCATTGACCGCGACTTATTTCTCCCCGTCAGCCGGGACGACATGGCCCGCCGGGGCTGGGATTCCTACGACATCTTGATCATCACCGGGGACGCCTATGTGGACCACCCCTCCTTCGGCCCCACCATCATCGGCCGGGTGCTGGAGGCGGAGGGCTACCGGGTGGCCGTCCTGGCCCAGCCCGACTGGCGCTCCCCGGAGGCCTTCGCCGCCCTGGGCCGGCCCCGGCTGGCGGTGATGATCTCCGCCGGCAACCTGGACTCCATGGTGGCCCACTACACCGCCGCCAAAAAGCGCCGCCACGACGACGCCTACTCCCCCGGGCGGAAGGCCGGTCTGCGCCCCGACCACGCCACGGTGGTGTACTCCAACCGGGTGCGGGAGGTGTTTGGGGACATCCCCGTGGTCATCGGCGGCCTGGAGGCCAGCCTGCGCCGGTTCGCCCACTACGACTACTGGGAGGACAAGGTGCGCCGCTCCATCCTCTTTGACGCCCAGGCGGACATCCTCACCTACGGCATGGGGGAGAAGGCCTCGGTGGAGATCGTCTCCCGCCTGGCCTCGGGCACCCCGGTGGAGGAGATCACCGACGTGCGGGGCACCTGCGTGGCCGTGCGGGACCCGGGGGTGTGCACCTATCCCAAGGTGGAGGTGCCCTCCTTCGAGGAGGTGTCCGCCTCCAAGGAGGCCTACGCCCGGGCTAACATGACGGAGTACCTGGAGCACGACCCCTTCGTGGGAAAGGCCATCCTCCAGCGCCACGGCCGGGACCTGCTGCTGGTGAATCCCCCTGCCCCGCCCCTGACCACGGCGGAGATGGACCGGGTGGCCGAGCTGCCCTATGTGCGGGAACCCCACCCCATGTACGACGAGATGGGGGGCGTCCCCGCCATCGAGGAGGTGCGCTTCTCCATCACCCACAACCGGGGGTGCTTCGGGGCGTGCAACTTCTGCTCCCTGGCCTTCCACCAGGGGCGGGTCATCTCCGCCCGCAGCCACGAGAGCGTCCTCCGGGAGGCCCCTCCGCCACCTTCCGCCACCCCTCCTGCCAGAAGCAGCTGAAACACGGCCTGTGCAAAAACCGGGCCTGCCTGGCCCCGGAGGCCTGCCCCAACCTGGACGCCGACCACACCGACTATATGCTGCTCCTGCGCAAGCTCCGGGCCCTGCCCGGGGTGAAGAAGGTGTTCATCCGCTCGGGCATCCGGTTCGACTATTTGATGCGCGACCCCAGCGGGGAGTTCTTCACCGACCTGGTCCAGCACCACATTTCCGGCCAGCTGAAGGTGGCCCCGGAGCACTGCGTGGCCCACACCCTGGACTACATGGGCAAGCCCCACATCGAGGTCTATGAAAAATTCCGGGAGAAATATTTTAAGCTCAACCGGCGCTACGGCAAGGACCAGTACCTGGTGCCCTACCTGATCTCCTCCCACCCCGGCTGCACCCTGGAGGACGCGGTGCAGCTGGCCGAGTGGCTGAACAAGCAGGGCCACATGCCCGAGCAGGTGCAGGACTTCTACCCCACCCCGGGCACCCTGGCCACCTGCATGTGGTACACCGGCCTGGACCCCAGGACCATGGAGCCCGTCTTTGTCCCCAAGACCCCCCACGACAAGGCCCTCCAGCGGGCCCTGATGCAGTGGCGCAAGCCTCAGAACCGGAAGCTGGTGCTGGAGGCCCTCCACAGGACGGGCCGGGAGGACCTGATCGGCTACGGCAAGCGGTGTCTGGTGAAGCCCGACAAGGGACAGGCCCCCGGAGCCCCCTCCCCCCAGAAGCGCCCCGCCGCCCAGGGCGGGAAGGGCCGCACCCAGAGCCGGGAGGAGAAGCGCGGCGGCGCCCCCGCCCGCTCCGGCCCCTCCAAGCGGAAGGCCGGCTGGGCCAAACCCGCCGCCCCCAAGAAGGGCACCAAGAAGGGGCGCAGGCGGGGCGCATAAAGCCGGAGACTTTCCTCCCCTCTCCTGTACAAGCGTCCAAACCTATGTTATAATAACAGCAGGAAATATTGGAGAGAGGGGGTCCTGTCTATGACCGCGCAATATGCCATCCATGAGCTCAAGCAAGTCCGGCAGTACTGCTCCGCCCGGGCCATCCCCGCCATCGACTACGCCATCCAGGTACTTCAGGGACTGGCCGAGCGGGAGCGGCTGGTGGAGGAGGGAAAGGCCAGCGGGCCCCAGGGTCCGTCTCAGACAGAGGACTTTCCAGACTGACCCAAGCGCTTCACGATCAAACGGGAGGCCGCACCCTATAAGGGGTGCGGCCTCCCGTCTGCTTTTTCCCTATCGCAGCGCCCACTGGAGCATGAGCAGCAGCCCGAATCCGGGCGCCCCCAGCACGCCCAGCACCAGGGCGTTCACCAGGTTGACGCCCAGGTCCACGCCGATCAGATGGCCCACCTGGCTGAATAGGGCCAGGGCGGCCAGCCCCACCGAGGAGCGCACCGCCAGCCGCAGCAGCCGCCCCAGGGGCCGGTGAAACAGGGCCAGCGCGGCCAGAAGCAGAAGGGCCAGCGCCCCCCACGGAGAGAGCCCGGCAGTCATGGGGCGCACTCCAGCTCCTTCACCCGGCGGAGCAGATAGTCGTACCGGGATTGGAGGGCTTTGATCTCGAAGACATAGGACTCGATCAGGTCGCTGTCGCTGACGGTGTTGAAGCCGCCGTAGGCCTGTTGGATCAGGGTGCGGGTGCTGGCCAGGGATGCCAGCAGCTCCCGGCGCTCCGTCTCCCGGGCGGCCTGCTCCCGGCGGCGGGCGGAGGACAGATGGAAGGACATGGAAACGCTCCTTTCTCCCGTTTCAGCTTCTGTGGTAAGGATATGCCTAGTTTGGACAAATATTCCAGAGCTTAAACGGAATGTCCGGCGGCCTTTGGGACATACTAGACCCGGACGGCAGAGGAGTGAGCCACCGCTTCTCTAAGCCGGTGCTGGACAAACTCTCTTTCGGCGGAAGGCGGGGGCGCGCCCCCTCCGACCGGTCGGTCGGAGGGCCGGTCTCAGGGGACTGCTTTGAGACGTCCGCGCCCCTAAGCCGGTGCCGGAGAGCGCCGGAGCTGACGCTCCAGGCGGAAACAAGTCCTTCGGAGGGAGACCCAGCCGGTCCCGGCGAAGTCTGAACGGAGGATTGTCCGATGGCGAAAGGCGGAGAAGCTGTGCGCCCGGCCGGTTTTGCGCCGGGTGCGGCTCCCCGGATGCCGTCCGCTGCGGGGCCCTCGGGCCCCTGTTCCCCGCCGGATCTTCCGGCGGTACCGCGCTCAGGCGCGGAAGAGGGC
>CASEKM010000249.1 GCA_949288405.1 uncultured bacterium
CCACTGGGCCTTCTGCCAGAGTTCATAGGACGCCTCCAAATCGGTGCTGGCCAGGGCGGCGTCCATATAGGCGTCCACTGTCTCATTGGCGTAGGGGGAATACAGTGCGGAGCCGGAGTCCCCCGCCGTGTGGTACAGGTTGTACAGCTCCATAGGGGTGTGGGCCCCCCAGCCCCAGATCAGAGGCGCTGACAGGGCCCGGTCATAGGCGGTGTCCCAGCCCACTCCCTCCAGGGTGCAGGCGATGCCCAACTCCTCCATCTGATTGGCGAAGTCGGCGCACAGGGCCTGGCGCACCGAATCTCCCGTGGAGTAGAGCAGATCCAGCTGAGCCCGCACCCCGTCCTTGTAGCGATAGCCGTCGTCGGATAGGAGCCAGCCCGCCTCCTCCAGCAGGGCGGCGGCCCCGTCTGGGTCATAGGCCACTTCTGAGGCCTCGTTGTACCAGGGCAGGCCGTCGCACACGCTGTAGGCGGGGGAGCCGTAGCCGTTTAACACGTGGTCGATCATCTCCTGGCGGTCCACCCCCATATTGATGGCCCGGCGCACCCGCACGTCGGAAGTGAAGTCGTTGCCCACCGTCCGGCCTGTTTCGTCCGTCCCGGCGGGGACGGCGGGCAGGTTGAAGCCCCGGTTGTCCACGCTGTCATAGGCGGCCAGAGCGTAGCCGGAAACCTCCTGGTCGGAGTAGGTGGCGGAGGTGTAGGCCACGTCCACCTGCCCCGCCTGGGCGGCCAGGAAGGCGGCGTCCTCCTCCATAAAGAGGATGACCACCCGGCGCATTTTTGGGGCCTCCCCGTAGTAGTCCGGGTTGGCCTCCAAAATCACTTGCTGGCCCCGGTCCCACTGGACCAGGGTGTACCGGCCAGAGCCGATGGGCTGGGAGCCGTAGGCGGCCGGGTCATAAGCGTGCTCCGGCAGGATGCCCACGTTGGCCATGGTGTAGGGCCAGATGGAGAAGGGCCGGGTCATGTGAAAGACCACCGTGGCCCCGTCCGCTGCCTCGGCGTAGTCCAGCATAGTGAAGTCGTTCACCGAGCTGGAGGTTTTGACCGTGTTGTAAGTGAAGGCCACGTCCTGGGCGGTCAGGGGTTCCCCGTCGGTGAAGGATACGTCGTCCCGGATGGTGACAGTCCAGGTGAGGCCGTCTTCGCTGACGGTGTACCCGGTGGCCAGGTCATAGCCGATGGTGAGATCCGGGTTGGTGACGGTGAGGGTGGACTGGATCAGGCCACCGTGTCCTCCCCCTGTACCGGGCCGGAGGGGGCCGAATGGCTGACAGGGGAATTTCCTTGACAGCCGGACAGGGGGAGGGAGAGAGCAAGAGCAATAGATAAAACAAAAGCTGAAAAGTGTTTTCGCTTCACAGAGATACCTCTTTCTGAATTGGCTGGATGTGGGGGCGGACCTTACATCTTCCCCCAGACCTCCCGCATGACCTCCTGATAGGACAGGTCATGTTCCCGGGCCAGCGCCGCCGCCTCCTCAAATTCCGGCTTCACATGGGTGAGGCCGTAGCCCTGGGCCAGCTTCAGGCCCACCGGGCCCCACTGGGTCTGGACCTGTCCGGTTTCCGGTGTCAGAAAATACTTGCCGCACCGCCACGCCCGTAAGCCGTTGGTGGTGGTCTCGGCGAGAATTTTTCGGGCCAGTTCCCCCTCCTGTGCCGGGCCGCACAGGACGGTGAGCACCCAGCCGGGACGGCCCTTCTTCATGGTGCCGGGGACGGTGTACACGTCCAGGGCCCCCGCCTCCAACAGGCGGGAGGCGGCGAAGGCCAGGGCCTCGGGGGTCATGTCGTCGATGTTGCACACCAGCTCCACGATCTCCCCGTTGGCCTCCTGGGCCGTCTCCCCCCAGAAGGCCCGGACGCAGTTGGCCTGTTCAAACTCTTTCGTACCGACGCCCACCCCCACGGCCTTGGTGACCATGACGGGCATGGGGCCGAATTTTTGGGCGAAGTGGGCCAGCAGGGCGGCCCCGGTGGGGGTGCACAGCTCCCCCTGGACGCTCCCGCCGTAGACGGGCACGCCGGTGAGCAGGTTGGCGGTGGCGGGGGCGGGGACGGGCATCACCCCGTGGGCGCACCGCACCGTGCCGCACCCCACATGGATGGGGGAGACGAGAATCTGCTCCGGCTGGAGCAGGGAGAGGGCATAGCACACCCCCGTCACGTCGGCCACCGCGTCCAGGGCCCCCACCTCGTGGAAGTGCACGTCCCCCACGGGACAGCCGTGGGCCTTGGCCTCCGCCTGGGCGATGGCGTCATAGACAGCTTTGGCCTGGGCCTTCACCCCGTCGGGCAGGGGCAGGGCGTCGATGATCTCCCCGATGTGGCCCGGGGTGGCGTGGTGGTGACGGTGGTGGTGTTCTCCGTGGCTGTGGTCATGTCCGTGGCCGTGGTGGCGGTGGTCGTGGTCATGGGTATGTTCGTGATCATGGTCATGTTCGTGGTCGTGGTGCTCCTCAACGTGGAGGTGGACATGGTCGTGATGGGCCGCCTCTCGGGGGGCGGGCCTGGTCTCCTCCTGCCCGTCCACGGTGACCGCCATGTGGGTGCCCGCGATGCCGCAGGTGGAGGTTTTCTGGGCCTCCACCCGGACGCCGGAGAGGCCCAGGCTGTTCATGGTGTCCAGAAAGCCCTGCTTGTCCTCCAGCAGCTCGTACAGGGCGGCCATGAGCATATCCCCGGCGGCCCCCATATTGCACTCGATGTAAAGCGTCTTCATATCAGTGTTCCTCCAGACCTTCCATTTGGTTGATGCGGCTGGCCAGGAAACCCGCGCCGAAGCCGTTGTCTGCACCCGGAGGCGCAGGAGTTGAGCATGGACAGCAGGGCGGACAGGCCGCCGAAGCTGGCCCCATAGCCCACGCTGGTGGGGACAGCGATGACCGGGCAGTCCACCAGTCCCCCGATGACGGAGGCCAGAGCCCCCTCCATCCCCGCCACGGCCACCACGCACCGGGCGGACATGAGGGTGTCCAAATTGCCCAAAAGCCGGTGGAGCCCCGCCACCCCCACGTCGTAGAGGCGGGTCACCCGGTTGCCCATGGCCTCGGCGGTGAGGGCGGCCTCCTCCGCCACGGGGATGTCGCTGGTGCCCCCGGTGGCCACCACGATATTTCCCAGGGAATTCCGCTCGCCCGGGAAGGCGATGGCCAGCCGGGCCTCCGGATGGTAGTCCAGGGGGACGGTTTTGGACACCTTCTCTGCCGCCTCCGGGCCGATACGGGTGACCAGGATGTTTTGGCAGCCCCGTTCCCCCAGCTTGGCGGCGATGCCGGCGATCTGCTCCGGGGTCTTGCCCGCCCCGTAGATCACCTCCGCCGAACCCTGGCGGACGGAGCGGTGGAGATCCACCTTGGCGTAGCCCAAGTCTTCAAAGGGGGCCTCCTTCAGCTTCAGAAGGGCCTCCTCCGGGGCGGTCTCCCCGGCGGCCACCCCCCGGAGAAGGGCGAGAATGTCGTGCTTGTTGTCCATAGAAAAACCTCCGTTTCCGCTCAGGTGCGCGGAATCATCCTGCTGCGGGGCAATCCCGGCGGCCGCCATAGATTGCGGCCGTCAGAATAACTTTTTTCTTACACTTCTCTGGCCTTTAAATCCAAAACCGCCCCGTCAAAATCCCCCAGGGCGGCCAAAATTTCCTCCCGCTGTTCCAGGGCCAGGGCCATCTGCCCCTCCGGCACCTGGACCCGGGCCAGGCCGTGGAACAGCCGCACCCGGAAGTCCCGGAAGCCCAGGGCGTGGAGGGCGGTCTCCGCCCTCTCCACCTTTTGCAGGTCGGCGGCGATGATGGGGGCGCCGGTGGGGATGCGGGTGGCCAGACAGGCGTAGGCCGGCTTATCCCAGGTGAACAGCCCGGCCTCTTTGGACAGCCGCCGCACGTCGGCCTTGGTGAGGCCGCACTCCCGCAGGGGGGAGCGCACCTCAAGCTCCCGGATGGCCCGCATGCCGGGCCGGTCCCCGGCGTCGTCAGAGGCGTTGGTGCCGTCCAGCAGGAGGGCGTACCCGTCCTTTCGGGCCGCCTCCCGCAGGCGGGAGAACAGGGCCTTCTTGCAGAAGTAGCACCGCTCCGGCCCGTTAGCCGCCGCCCCGGGCAGGCTCAAAATGTCTACCTCCACCACCGTCATGGGCACGTCCAGCTCCCGGGCCAGCCGCAGGGCGTCCCGGTACTCAAACTCCGGCTGGAAGGCGGTTTTCACATAGTAGGCGCGGATGTCACAGCCGTACCGCTTGCCTGCCCACAGGAGCAGGGCGGAGTCCGTGCCCCCGGAGAAGGCCAGGGCGGCTTTGGGATGTGCGCGGAAAAATTCCTCCAGAGTGGGCAAGGGGGGCCTCCTTTTCTCCGATTCACAGAAAAAGACGCCTGTTTCCTCCCCGCTTCGGCGGAGAAAAAGCAGGCGTCTTCGTGACACCGGTTGTAAAATCGCGCAGGGGCGGACCTGAGTGTCCGCCCGGTTTTCAAAATACCCGTTGCGGCAGAGGCGGACGTTTGTCCGCCCGGCCCCGGCTTCGGCCGGGCAGCTCCGGCTCCCTGCCGGATCTGAACTGCAGCATCTATAATTTAACACTTGAAGTCCCCTTCAAGTCAAGAGATATTTCAAAAAATTTTCCTCTTTTTCACGCTGCGTTTTCAGAGCCCGAGGCGCACGATGGGCCCTATTTCAGAAGCCGCCGGGCCCAAAGATCCTTTTTGGCCGTGTAGGGGGGATAGCGCAGGGGGACCTCCGGCCAGGCGGGGGTTTTCAGGATGCCCTTCTGGTGGCTGAAGGTGAGAAAGCTCTGTTTTCCGTGGTAGGCCCCCATGCCGCTGTCTCCCACCCCGCCGAAGGGCAGGCGGGAGGAGGCCAGGTGGAGCACCGTGTCGTTGACGCACCCGCCGCCGAAGGAGAGGGAGGAGAACACCCGCTCCTCCGTCTGCCGGCTCCGGGTAAACAGGTACAGGGCCAGGGGCCGGGGCCGCTCCCGGACAAAGGCGATGGCCTCCGCCACCGAGTCCACCGTGAGCACGGGGAGGATGGGGCCGAAGATCTCCTCCTGCATGATGGGGTCCTCCCCGGACACCCCGTCCAGCACCGCGGGGGCGATGCGCAGGCCCTCCGGGTCCGTCTCGCCCCCCAGGACCAGCTTTTCCCGGTCCAGAAGGCCCGAAAGACGTGTAAAGTGTTTTTCGTTGACGATCTTTCCGTAGTCCGGGCTGTCCAGGGGGCGTGCCCCGTACATGCGGGTAATCTCCCGGACGAGTTCCTCCAGCAGGGCGTCCTTCACCCGGCGGTCTGCCAGCAGGTAGTCCGGGGCCACGCAGGTCTGGCCGCAGTTGAGGAACTTTCCGAAGACGATCCGCCGGGCGGCCAGCTTCAGGTCGGCGCTCCTTGCCACGATGCAGGGGCTCTTGCCCCCCAGCTCCAGGGTCACCGGGGTCAGATGGGCGGCGGCCCTGGCCATCACCTCCCGGCCCACGGCGGGACTGCCGGTGAAGAAGATGTAGTCGAATTTCTGCTCCAGCAGGGCCTGGTTCTCCCGCCGTCCCCCCTCCACCACAGCGACATATTCCGGTGGGAAGGCTTTGCGCAAAAGTTCCGCCAGCACCGCCGACACCCGGGGGGAGTAGGCGGAGGGCTTCACCACGGCGCAGTTTCCCGCCGCCAGGGCCCCAATGAGGGGCTCCAGGGTGAGGAGCACCGGGTAGTTCCAGGGGGACAGGATGAGCGCCACCCCATAGGGCTCCGG
>CASEKM010000250.1 GCA_949288405.1 uncultured bacterium
TTGTTGCAGGCGTAGGCGTACCACAGGGCGATCTGCAGGTCCCGCCGGGCCTGCCTCCTGGTGAACCGCCCTTCGCCGATCCCCTTCTCCATAAACTCCATGAGGTAGCGGTACATCTTCCCAAAATAGCTGGCTGTGTCCCCGCAGAAGGACTCCAGTGCCTGAATATCCGCCGCCGACAGGAGGGAGCCGGTCTCCGGGTCCGCCTGGGGCTCGTCCTCCACCGCCACCAGGTCCACGCCCCCCACGTCCCGGCGGAACGCATGGAACTGGGCCCAGGAGACGCTGCTGTCCTCAAAAATGGTCTTGGCCGCCTGGAGGACGGGCATCAGGTCCCAGGCGAGGAAATCCAGATAGCCGCCGTAGAGGCCGGTGGCCCCGCCCAGGAAGGTGACGGCGTCCTCCCCGGCCTTCTCCGTCACCGCCTCCTGGAGGGCGTCCCGGAAGTCCACGATCTGCTGGGCCCGGTCCTCTCCGGTGAAGCTGTCCAGCGGATAGACGAAGAACCCCGCCGCGACGCCGTCGGCGTGGAAGGCGTCCACGGCGCCGCTTTCCGCTTTCATGTAGTCGTTGATGAGGGCCGGCAGCCGGGTGGAGCCGGCAAAGACATCCGCCCGCCAGTCCGCGTCCGGGTCCTCATTGGGTTCCAGCTCATAGGACAGATAGCAATTTTCCAGATAGTCCGCTCCGTCCCGGTAGTCGGTCAGGCCCAGGGTTTTTAGGGACTGGGGCAGCTCCGCCAGGGAGACGGCGGGGATGGGAACCGGCCCCTTCTTCGGGGCGTCCAGCAGGTCAAAGGCGCCGGTATGGGCGATGGCGTTAATCTCCCCCAGCACATGGTCCGTGAGGGTGGACAGCAGCCACCAGGCCCGCTCCCCGTCCTCCCGCTGCAGGGGCAGCAGCTTTTCGCAGTAGACGGCCAGGGCCACCTGTCCGTTCTCCTGCCGCTCCGCCCACACCTGCACGTCCTCCGGCCGGACCTCGTCCGCCCCGGAGCGCAGGGAGAAGTCGGCGGAGGGCTGACGGCCCACCCAGATGTTCCAGTGCTCCAGCACCGGCTTGGGGGCGTGGGCGCGGAAGTACACCAGGGGGAACAGGTTGTGCCGAATCCCATCCGCCGAGAGGATCAGCTCGTACTTCTCCCCGTTGAAGCCGATCTCAAAAGCGACGCTGCTCAGGGCCAGGTTCAGCGCCCCTTCGCATTTCGCCACGATCTCCTCCCCCCGTTCCCGGGTCTGGTCGGCATCCATGACGGCCCGCAGCTCCCCCTCGATGTCTGCAAAGGCGGCCCAGGCCTCCTGCACCCGCGCCCGGAAGGGCCTCCCGAACTGGGGCAGGGTCAGCCGGCGGCGGCAGTCGTCGATCAGCTCCTGGGTGTCCTCATCCCCAGGGCGGGCCTCTAGGGCCTGCTCAAAGTAGTGCAGGGCCGGCCCCTCCTGGTCCAGATAGTAGTAGGCGTAGGCCATGCGGAAATTCCAGCAGTGGTCCCCCTTGAAATAGTCCGCATGGGGCTCCAGCAGGGCGATGGCTTTTCGGAACAGCTCCTTGTCCTCCGGGCCGGCCTTGTTGTTGTAGGCCCGGGCCAGCTCGCTGTCCATCTCTGGGGTGCGCCGTTCCGCCGGAATGGCCTCCAGCGCGTCGATGATCTTCTGATACTCGCTGTTTTCGTTCCAAATTTGACACTGTTCCATCAGTTCCATGGTGTTTCCTCCTAATTTTTCTTTCATAATTCCGTGCGCTGCCAGCCGTTCAGCCGCTCCTGCACTCCGTCGATCCTCCAGTTCCCGCCCACCCGCTTCATCAGAAAGCGGCGGTCAAAGCCGGTGGCGTTCTCTCTGGTGTAGATGTAGAGCTTGTTCTTGGTGATCTGCTCCGCGTCCAGGAACTGTTCTCCCTGGTAAGTACCCTGCGGACTGTAGGAGAGGCCCAGGGGCCGGTAGCCCGGACGGGGCTTTTCGCTCACATACTTCTCCCAGATGGCCAGCAGGCGGGGCGTGGCCTCGGCGTCTTCAAACCCGGCCTGCTCCATGTACTGCTCCCATTCCGTCATCTCCCCGAAGAAGGCGGACAGGACCTTGCGGCACTCCTCCGCCGCCTGCTCGTCCAGCAGAACAGGTTTTTTGGCCTTCTCCCGCTGGAGCTGGGAGAAGTGTTCCAGCTGTTCCTTGGTAAATTGCACATGGGCCACCGGCTCAATGCGGCTGTTTCCAGCGATAGCCAACAGGCCCTCATAGGTGACGGCGGTGTGGTCAAGCTGAATGTGGGAGAGCTTTGGAATGGAGGCCGCCTGACTTAGCCCGGCGTCGTCCAGTCCGGTGCGGTTGAGGGTGAGAAGGTCCAGCTTGCACCCTCGAAGGACAGGCAGGTCGCCGCCGTGGATTCCAGCGTTGCCGTCCAACAGCAGAACCCGCAGCTTGGGCATGGCGGAAAAGACGGGGAAGCAGGCGTCGGTGAGGGCCCCGTCCTCCACGCCGAAGTTGACCATGCTTTTGTGCCCGGCGAAGGGGGCAAGCAGTTCATCGGTCACCGGATAGCCCTTCACATGGAAGCCCACCAGGGCGTAACCGGCCAGCCGCTCCATGATCTCTGCGGTCAGCGCCGGGACTTCAAATTGCTTCTCTCCGTCTAAGGTCAGGACGCCGCTCTCCCAGTCCGCTGTCCGTGCCCGTTTTGGTAATTCCATTGTGTACCTCCTATTCCTCCAAGGTCATCTCACAGAGAACCAGCTTGTCTTTCTCATCGCTGAGAAATGCCCGGTCTCCCCATACATCCAGCACATGGAAGGAGGCGTATCCACGGGGCATGGCAAGGTCGATCAGCACCAAATCCGAAAGGCGCAGCACCTTTTGTTTACCCTTCCAGTCATCATTCTTAAAAATGGGAGATAGGATCAGGCAAGTCCTGTCACCGGAGAATTTTCCGCGCATCCCGTGTTTTCCGGGCAGGCGG
>CASEKM010000251.1 GCA_949288405.1 uncultured bacterium
GGCGGTTTCGCATTTCCTGGGAAAAATGCAAAAAACGGACCGCCGGTCCGTTTTCAAAGAGAGAACTCAGGGCGGCGCGTCCGCCGGGAGGGGACTATGAAAGAGAAAGAGAGAGTCGCCTATCTGGATTGCCTGCGGTGCTTTGCCATCTTCCTGGTGATCGTCCTCCACGTCCTGGTGCCGGTGGTGTCCAACACCGGCCTGTACGGCGCCCCCTCCTGGGAGCTGTGCGTGGTGCTGGACGCCTTTACCCGGGTGGGCGTGCCGCTGTTTTTCATGCTCAGCGGCTGGCTGATGCTCAGTCGGGACAGCACCCGGGAGATCGGGGCCTTTTACCGGAAGAACCTGCCCAAGCTGCTCCTGCCCCTGCTGGTGTGGAACGGGATCTACTACCTGTGGAACGCGGGAGGAGAGGGGAGGGGCCTCAGCCTGGAGAAGTTCCTGGCCGGACTGCTGAACCAGGGGCACGGCTACCACATGTGGTTCATCTACACCCTGCTGGGCATCTACCTCCTCTGCCCGTACATAAAGCGGATTGCGGACGGGTGCAGCGGGCGGCAGCTCCTGCTGCTGGTGGTCATCATCCTGATCCCCACCACCCTACAGCCCATTCTGAATCTGACCCAGCCCGTGTATCTCAACCTGTTTCCCCCCATGCTGGAGGGGTATCTGGGCTATTTCCTGGTGGGGTACTATTTGGGCGGACATCCCCTGGGCCCGTGGGCCCGGTACGCCCTCTATCTCCTGGGGCTGGCGGCGTTTCTGATCGCCGCTGTGGGCAATTTGGCGGCAGCCTCGCCGAAGGAGATCCTGCTGCCCTTCAACGGCGGCTACCGCCTGAACCACTATCTGACCGCCGCGGCGGTGTTTGTCCTGGTGCGGACCCTCTTTGAGGCCCACAGGGAGGGGCTGGCGCCCCTGACCGCCCCGCTGGCCTGGCTCTCCAGCCGGGTGTTCGGGGTGTACTGGGTCCACGTTCTGGCCCTGGAGGCGGTGACCCGGGCGGTGGGGACCGACCTGACCGTTCTGGAGTTCGTGGGGGTCCGCCTGGCCGCGGCCTGCGGCCTCTCCCTGCTCTTCGCGGCCCTGGCCTCCCGGCTGCCCGGTCCGGTGCGCCGGGCGCTGATGTAGCCCGGTCAGCTGTTCAGCAGGTCCAGCAGCTTTTTCCGCACCTGGGGCAGGCGGTACCGGCTGACAGGGAGGACCTCCCCGGTGGTGAGCTCCAGCTCCCGGACGTCCAGCCGCTGGACATAGGCCAGGTTGACCAGAACGGTCCGGTGGCAGAGGATGAACTGCTGCTGGGGCAGGAGGTCCGCCAGCTGGGAGAGGGGGAGGCGCACCACCTCCCGCCCGTGGGGGAGGGCCAGGAGGGAGTGCCGCCCGAAGGGCTCGGCGTACCGGATGTCCGCCGCCGGAAGGCGGATTTCCCCGGACTCGGTGGGGAGGAGGAGCTGCTGCCGCCGCTCCCGGCGGCTCCTGGCCTCCTGGTGGCAGTACAGCAGGGCCTCCTGGAGCTCGCTCCGGTCCAGGGGCTTGGCCAGATAGCGCTTGGCGTCCACATAGTAGCCCATCAGAGCCATGTCCCGGCTGCTGGACACGAACACCACGTCGGGCCGGTCCTCCAGGTCCTTCAGGGCGCCGGCCAGGGCCAGCCCGTCCAGCCCCTCCATGAGCACGTCCAGCAGCAGCAGGTCGAAGCGGCGGCCGTCCCGAATGTCCGCGAGGAGGGCGTCGCCCGCCTCATAGGCGGCCACGGAACAGGCCACGCCCGCCTGCTCCAGCAGCTCCCGGGTCAGCGCGACGGCCTGAGACAGGTCCTCCTGCTCGTCGTCGCAGACGGCGATTTGATACATGGCGGCGCACCCCCCGAAAAAAGATCTTCTATCCTCTATTATAGCACATGGAGGGGGGAAGGGCTAGAGGGAGGTGTGTCTGTGGGCAGAGCGCGCAGAGGCCGCCCGGGGGACTTCCCGGGCGGCCTCTGCGGTTAGGGAATAACCACCACGTCTCCGTAGGTAAAATCGGGCGTGCCTTCCTCGTAGAAGGGCAGATCCTCTTCAAAGAACTGCTCCACATCCCGGGCCACGTGCCAGCTATGGGGGACAAACCCGGTGGGGGCCATCACCTTGTCCCCCTCCCGGAGGACGGGCATGGGGATCGTCGTCTCCGCCCCGTTTTCGTCCTCCACCGTGGAGGACATCTCCTCCGCCGGCTCCCCGTCCACCAGCACCACATTGGAGCCAACGGTGAGGGTGACTGTCACCCCCCGGTAGGCGGCGGTGGCGGTCTGGGTATCCTCGTCCCAGGTGTACTCCGCCCCCAGCTTCTCACAGAAGTCCTCCACATCCCCGAAGTAGTAGCGCACGCCTCCGTCCGGGAGGGAGAAGGGGTAAAATTCCGTCTTGAAGGGGTACAGGTGCTCCACCCCCTCCGCCGGGAAGGGCTCCGAGCCGTCCGCGGGGAACTCCATGTCCCCGTAGATGATGGACGCCACCTGGGTCAGATCCACCACCTCTGTGAACTGCCGGTTTATCTCCCCCAGCATGTTCCGGGTGACCAGGGAGCCGTCCCGCATCCGCAGGATGAACAGATCCTGGGCCGCCAGCTCTGCGAAGGAGTATCCGGCGCTGTCCGACTGGCCGTCCAGCGATTCCGTCTCCACCGAGAAGGAGGTGGGGGTGAGGGTAAAGGACTTCAAAATCCCCCGGCGGCCGGTGTAGATGTTGGTGTACACCTCCACATTGGGGGTGAGGGTGATCCAGGGGGACATGGACGGCGCAGTCCCGGCCCATAAAGTCCAGCCACAGCTCAAAGGGCTCCTCCTGGGCCCCCAGCCACTCGTGGAAGGAGACGCTAATCTGCCAGGAGCGGCTCTTCTCGTCCGGGTCGGGTAGCACACTGATGGACATCCCCGCCAGGTGCTTGGTAAAGTCGTGGCAGAAGGTGTCCGGCCCGGTACTCCGCTGCTCCATCATAGAGTTCACCATGGACTCTCCCCAGGTCTCCCGGTGGGTCTCAGCGATGACCTTGTTGCTCATCAGGTCTTCAACGGCCTGGTCGTTCAGGCCGGTGACGGTGATGACGGCGTAGATGTTCTGCCCGTCGTACAGGCAGCTGTCCACGGTGAGGCGGTAGTCCCCGTTCTCGGCGCTGTCCACCGCCGTGTGGACATAGGGCTCCAGCTGGCTGGTGTCCCCGGTGAAAAACAGTTCCAGCACCCCCAGCTGCCGGGCCACTGCCGCCGCTGAGCCGGTGAGCACCACCAGGACGGCCGCCAGAGCCAAAAATAATTTTTTCTTGTGCACAGGTCTCCTCCTTTTTCCCTTGTCCGTGCCGCCGGCCTGGGCCAGCACCTGGTCCACCAGCTCCTCCCGGGGGGAGAGCTGGTCCATCATTCTCTTGTACTCCTGGTGCAGCATGGGCTATCCCTCCTCCAGCAGCAGTTTTTTCAGCTTGTCCCTGGCCCGGGACAGCTGGGAGCGCACAGTGGCCGGATTGCGGTCCAGCAGCCTGGCGATCTCCTCGGTGTTCAGGTCCTCGTAGTAGTACAGGTGCAGAATGGTCCGGTCCTTCTCAGGCAGCCTCCGCAGCTCCTCCCACAGCTCCTCCCCCTCCGGAGCGGGGACGGACAGGGCGTCGCTGAGGGGCTCGGTCCGGCGGCGCAGCCGCAGGGCGTGGAAGCGGTTGGCGCAGTTCACCGTTACCCGCAGCAGCCAGGCCTTCCGGTGGTCCTCCGAAGTGAAGGGGGGCGCCTTGGTGAGATAGCGGAGAAAAACCTCCTGGTACAGATCCTCCGCATCGCTCACGTTTCCCGTGCGGGCGAAGGCCAGGCGGTAGACCATGTTGGAGTAGCGGCGGATGACCGCCTCCCGGCCGCCGCTGTCCTGAAGCAGCTCCATAGCATCTCCTCCTTTCACCCATAACACCCGGCGGGGGACTGAAGTGATGCGCCGCAGGGGCGGAAAATTTGCGCCGCCCCCTCCGTGCAGGGGACACCATCCGAAAAAATGCCCCGGATCGGGGGAAATATGGGGAGAAAATTGGTCAAATAGGGGAAAATTGGGAAAAATGTTGACAAGTACGCCCCCAAAAGATATAGTAGGAGGGCATTTGAAACATGAGGAGGAAAATTTGTGAAAAAGGGACTGACTTTGACTTCCATTCTGATGCTGATCCTGGGCGTCGCCACCCTGGCGATCGGCGTCATGGATATGATGGTGCTCAGCGGCGGCGGCGACAGCACTGAGGTGAAGGCGCTGATGGGCCTGGCCTTTATTCTGCTGGTGCTGGGCGGCCTGGCGGATGTGATCGGCGGCCTGCTGGGCCTGCGCGCTGTGAAGCACGCCCGGAAGTCCACCGGCGCTGTGCTCTTCGGCCTGCTGGCCCTGGCTGTGGGGATCGCCTCCGTGGCCATGGAGCAGAGCGTGCAGAACATCTGCGCCTGCGTGATCCCCCTGGTCTACTTCATCTGCGCCGTGTCTGTGAAGGCCGGCCGGGCCTGATGGGGCGGAGTGTATAAGGAGGAGTCACAGTGAAAAAATTCATTCAGGAATTCAAGGCCTTTGCCCTGCGGGGCAACGTGATGGACATGGCCATCGGCGTGCTGATCGGCGCCGCCTTTTCCGGCATCGTCACCGCCCTGACGGACAACTTCATCAACCCCCTGCTCCAGGCCTTTATGAAGGGGCAGACCTATTCCATGGAGGAGATCGCGGGCTTTGCCGGCAACTTCCTCACCGCGGTGGTCAACTTCTTCATCACGGCGCTGGTCCTCTTCTGCCTGCTGAAGGCGGTCAATAAGATGATGAGCTTCGGCCAGAAGAAGGAGGCCCCCGCCGCCCCCACCACGAAGCAGTGCCCCTACTGCTGCAGCGAGATCCCCATTGTGGCCACCCGCTGCCCCCACTGCACCTCCCAGCTGGAGGACGAGCCCGCCGCCTGAGCGGGCCCATGACCGCCGCCGGCAGCTGAGCCCGGCGGCCCTGTCCAGTCAGACGCGCCCCTGTGTGAGGCGGCCGGTCCCGGCCGCCCCGCCGGGGCGTGTTTTGTTTTCCCGGCGGCGGGCGGACTTCACGAACATTTTACCATACTCCGGGGCGGGAAGCGAAAAAAAGAATTGACAAGGCCGGGGGTTGGGAGTAAGATAGGAGCAAGTTACATTTTGCCGGAGAAACCGGCAGAAGCAAGTTTCGATACCATGGCAATGACCGGGAAGTAAGCGGGTCCGGACGCACAGAGAAGGAGCGGTTGGTGAAAGCTCCAGGAAAGGGCCCAGGTCTGAAGCTCGCCCGTGAGCCGCCCCACTGAACAAAACGCCCCGGGCGTTTCCAGTAGGCGGGGACGGAGTCCCACCGTTATCGGGGAAATGAGCGCACGGGGCGGAGCGTCCCGTGAAGTTAGGTGGTACCACGGAGTTAAAATACGGCTTCGTCCTATCGGAAACGGTGGGGCGGGGCCGTTTTGTTGTTCTCCCGGCCCCGGGCCGCCCGAAGGGCGGCGGAGCGGAGCTGAGCGGCGGCCCGGAGGTCCCGCCCCAGCGTACGTGGTTCGTTTTGTGATTTGCGGAGGTGACGGTGTGATGAATGGAGCGCAGGCTTTGATCGAGAGCTTGAAGCAGGAACAGGTAGAGCACATGTTTGGATACGCCGGGGCGACGATCTGCCCGGCGGTGGACGCGTTGAAGGA
>CASEKM010000252.1 GCA_949288405.1 uncultured bacterium
GAGTTTGCCGAACCAACGCTTCCGCTGCGAATCCTGGCGGGAGCCCCAAGGGGCTCCCCTACGCAAAAACGGAAGGCTTTCTTGAAACCCGTAGGGGAGAGGCTGAAGGTGAATCGGCCGAAGGCCGAGAGAGGCCACCCTGGGGTGTGCCCCTCCCGGCCCCCTTGTGAAAGGCCGACTCTCCCTGTCAGGGGGAGATGTCGCGTAGCGACAAAGGGGGTAGGGGGGCTCCCGGCGAAGCCGGGTGGGGGATTCCGTTGAGCAGAAAGTTTCCATGATTCGGAATCCCTCCACCGCCTTCGGCGGTCATCCCCATCCCTTTTGTCCCGTTGGGACATTTCCCCTTGATAAGGGGAATCGGCCCTCCCTTTCACGGGGGGCTTTTGTGAGGTTCCACAACCGCGCCTGAGTTTGCCGAGCCAACGCTTCCGCTACGAATCCTGGCGGGAGCCCCAAGGGGCTCCCCTACGCAAAAACGGAAGGCTTTCTTGAAATCCGTAGGGGAGGGGCTGAAGGTGAATCGGCCGAAGGCCGAGAGAAGCCACCCTGGGGTGTGCCCCCGCCGAAAGTCCGCCCCGGTTGTGCGGGCATCCGGTAGTCTGGGCGCACACATAGGTCCGCCCCTACGGGTATTTTGGCAATTCCCCGCAAAAACAGAAGCGGCCTTTGACCGCCCACAAGCCTTCCCCTTTAGGGGAAGGTGGCATTTGCGAAGCAAATGACGGATGAGGGAAACGGTTTCGTTTTCGCATACGGTCCCGTTGAACCCATAGGGGCGGCACACCCGGGCCGGCCGGTGTCCGGCCCCTACGGTAAAACTGGGCCATCGTCCGTTTTTTGTCCCCGGGCGGCCGCAAGGGCCGCCCCTACGAAATGGGCGAACCGTGCCTGTATTCCGCAGGGGCGGGGCTCATCCCTCCGGAGGCAGGTCGGCGCCCACCACCTGCCAGCCCCGGGGGTAATAGTCCAGAATGATGGTGCACAGGCTGCTCTGGTCCCCGGCCTGCGTCTGGACCTGGAAGGTGATCCGGTCCCCCTCCCGGCCGACCAGGGTCACCTCCCCCACCTCATAGCCCGCATAGTAGTCCAGCACCACCTGGCGGGCGTTCTCCTCCGTGTCCTGGGGCGGCAGCTGGTCCAGGTAGACGGGCAGGAAGCCCCGGGAGAGGATGGCCAGCTGTCCCTCCTCCGACCGCAGCCAGCGGGTCAGGACCCGGGCCGGGTGGTCCTCCGGCAGGTCCGACCGGGTGACGGCGTAGTAGCCGTCGGCCAGGGGGTAGCTCCCGTCGGAGATGGTCTGGGCGGTGGCGGGCACCCCCTCGTAGTCCAGGATCTTCAGGGAGGAGGCAATGCCGGTGATCTCGTCCATGCTCTGGAGGTAGGTGAACAGGGTGTAGCCCAGGGCGTAGCTGTCGCTGGGCTGGCCGAACATCCCGCCGGTGTGGTAGAAGGCGGTCTGCTCCAGCATCCCCTCCATGGTCAGCTCCACATAGTTCTCCTGGATGGAGGGGTCCATGGGCTCCCCCTTCAAAATCAGGTTGTCCAGCTGGGACTGGCTTCCGCTGTCGGCGTTGCGGCAGATGGGCACCAGGGCCCGGTCCGGGCCGCCCAGCTCCTTCCAGCTGTCAATGCCGCTGTGCAGGTAGATGTCCCGCACCTGGTCCCCGGTGATGTTGGCGGCGGTGTTCTCCGCCGGGGTGATGAAGATGAGGGCCTCGGCGGCCACCTGGGCAAATTCCAGCTCCACCCCCGCCTCCTTGGCCTGGCTCAGCACGTCAGCGGAGGGGTAGGGCGCCAGGACCAGGTCCAGCTCCCCGGCAATGAGCTTCTCATAGGAGGGCACCGTCTTGGAGGCCTCCCAGGGGTAGCCCTCGTCCTCCGGGGACTCCGGGCCGAACACCGCCTCATAGGCCGCCTGGACGATGCCCAGGGTGGAGGTGGAGCCGTCCACCCGGGGATAGTTCTCCTCCGTCACCCCCAGCGCCTCCAGATCCAGGCCGGACTCCATGTCCTCCGTCTCCGGGCGGGCCCCGGAGCTCTCCCCCCTCTCCTCCCCCCCGCTGGAGGCGGAGCCCGCCGGGGCGGCGCAGGCGGAGAGCAGCAGCCCGGACAGGAGCAGGCAGACGGCCGGTTTCCACAATTTCATAGCAGGTCCCTCCTTTTTTGTTTCTATCATAGCATATTTCCCGGGAAAACGGAACAAAATCTCCACATCCGCCCCTTGACAGGTGGAACAATGTATATTACAATGGGGGGCGACCGAAAAGCGGTGACAGAGAACAGTACCCCGGGCCGGGACAGCAAGAGATGGGGCGGACGGTGCAAGCCCCACACAGGCGCGGCGGGAAGGCACTCTGGAGCGCGGGCAGGAAATGGCCCGCCGTCTCTCCACGTTACGGAGAAAGAGTGTGCCCCGGTCTCCGGGACAAATTCAGGTGGAACCACGGATCGTTTGATTCGCCCTGAGCCATTTTTGGCTTGGGGCGTTTTTTTCGTTTTCTTCTGGGTTCGTATTTCGCCGCCAAAGATAAGCCTTTGTTCTATCGGGGCGTGTCCCGGGCGGCGACCTACTTTGCCCGTGGCGGCAAAGTAGGCAAAACGCCCCCGGGGTTCGCTCAGGATGAGCGCTGACGCGCTCATATTCGCGCCCCCCGGACCCCGTTTACGGGGATGCCAATTAGGCGGCCTTGGCAGTTATCGCAAAGGCGCGGGTGGTTCAGCTGATTGGTTTCTGTTCTATTACCGCTGCCGCTGACGGTTCGGTAACCTTTGGATATACATCCTACTGGCAGGAATCGCGCCTTTTGGGCTGGTGTGGCTCAGGTTTGGCTCTGGGAATCGGCGGGCGGGTGAGGGCACCCGCCCCTACGGCGATGACCACCCAGAAAGCACGGTTCGGAAACCCAGGCGCGAAAATTGGATTGCAACAGCTAGAATTTTTGTAGACCCAGGGCCCAGTGGCCCGGCGGGAATTTAGACGCTCACTCAGATTTTGCGCGCCGGAACTTCTGCTCTCACCACCCCGGAGCGCGTCCCCCGTACTGGGGTCCGGGGTGCAGCGACTTGGAGCACCGGAACGGTGCTCCTCGGAGCGAACCCCGGGGGCGTTTTGCTAAAATCCCCCGTTTCTCCCGGCGAAGCCCAGCGCAGCGGCTTCGCCGGGAAAAGGAGGAGCAAGGGAGCGGGCGCAGTTTTCG
>CASEKM010000253.1 GCA_949288405.1 uncultured bacterium
CCGCCGTTTCTCCAATATGGAGGCATAGCTCAGCCGGTAGAGCGTCCGCCTCACACGCGGAAGGTCACAGATTCGAGTTCTGTTGTCTCCACCACATTGTTAGAACAAGCCCGAACCGAAAGGTTCGGGCTTGTTCGTTCTCTGTTCTGTTCGGCGGGACACCGCCTCCAACGGGTCAGGCCACAGGTCTCCGAAGCGCCGCGCCTCTGGCGCGGCGCTTTTGCTGTCTCCCGCCCCGGGCGGGGCCGCTCCTGAAAACCTTTACGCCATCTGAACTCCATTTTGGGCCCTGGACCCTGGACTTTTTCCCATTTTTTCGCTAAACTATGGGAAAGGCCCAAAATGAAGGAGCGTAAGCGCAATGGATGCAATCGTACAGCGGCTGTCCCGGGAGCTGGAGCGGCCCGTTCAACAGGTGGAAAACGTGGTCCGCCTCATTGACGAGGGGAATACCATCCCCTTTATCGCCCGCTACCGGAAGGAGCTCCACGGCTCCATGGACGACCAGCTCCTCCGGCAGCTGTCCGAGCGGCTCCAGTACCTGCGGAACCTGGAGGCCCGGAAGGAGGAGGTGCGCTCCGCCATTGAAGGGCAGGGCAAGCTGAATTGCAGATTGAAGGCCGCCCTGGAGGGGGCCCAGACCCTGGCGGAGGTGGAGGACCTGTACCGCCCCTACCGCCCCAAGCGCCGCACCCGGGCCACCATCGCCTGGGAGCGGGGGCTGGCCCCCCTGGCCAAGCTCCTGGCCGCCAAGGGGGGGAGCCCCCTGGTCCCGGAGGAGGCGGCCCAGGCCTATGTGGACCCGGAGAAGGGGGTGGACACCGTCCAGGCCGCCCTGCAGGGGGCGGGCGACATTCTGGCCGAGGCCATCTCCGACGACGCGGCGGTGCGGAAAAAGCTGCGCCAGCAGTATCTGAAGCGGGCCATGCTGGTCTCCCGGGCCGCCAAGGCGGAGCCGGAGGACAGCGTCTACCGCCTCTACTACAACTTCAAGTGCCCGGTGAGCAAGGTACAGGGGTACCAGACCCTGGCCATCAACCGGGGAGAGCGGGAGGGGTTCCTGAAGGTGTCCGTGGAGCTGGACCCGGAGGCCGCCCACGTGACCGTGCGGCGGGTGGCGGTGCCCGGCCGGACCTGTATGGACTTTATCCGGGCCGCGGCAGACGACGCCTACGACCGGCTCATCCAGCCCTCCATGGAGCGGGAGATCCGCAGCTACCTCACCGATCAGGCGGACGAGGGGGCCATCCGCATGTTCGCCCTCAACCTAAAGCCCCTGCTCATGCAGCCCCCGGTGCGGGGCCGGGTGACCCTGGGACTGGACCCGGGCTACCGCATGGGGTGCAAGGCGGCGGTGGTGGACGGCACCGGCCGGGTGCTGGACACGGCGGTGGTCTACCCCACCCACGGGAAGCGCCAGAAGGAGGAGGCCATCGACGCCCTCTCCAAGCTGGTGCGGAAACACGGGGTGGAGCACATCGCCATCGGCAACGGCACCGCCAGCCGGGAGACGGAGCAGATGACCGTGGAGCTCATCCACCGCCTGGGGGGAAATCTCCGGTATATGATCGTCAACGAGGCAGGGGCCTCGGTGTACTCCGCCAGCCCCCTGGCCGCGGAGGAGTTCCCCCAGTTCGACGTGAACCTGCGCAGCGCCGTGTCCATCGCCCGGCGGCTCCAGGACCCCCTGGCCGAGCTGGTGAAGATCGACCCCAAGGCCATCGGCGTGGGCCAGTACCAGCACGACATGCCCCAGGCCCGCCTGGGGGAGGCCCTGGACGGGGTGGTGGAGGACTGCGTCAACGCGGTGGGGGTGGACGTGAATACCGCCTCCCCCTCGCTGCTGCGGCGGGTGTCCGGCCTGAACGCCGCCACCGCCAAAAACCTGGTCCTCTACCGGGAGGAGCACGGCCCCTTCACCGCCCGCAAGCAGATCCTGAACGTGCCCAAGCTGGGCCCCAAGGCCTTTGAGCAGTGCGCCGGCTTCCTGCGGGTGCCGGAGAGCCCGGCGGTGCTGGACCACACCGGCGTCCACCCGGAGAGCTACCCCGCCGCCCGGAAGCTGCTGGAGGCCTGCGGCTGCACCCTGGAGGACGTGGCCGCCGGGCGCACCGCCGGTCTGAAGGAGCGGGCGGAGGCCATCGGCCTGGAGCGGCTGGCAGAGACCTGCGGCGCGGGGGCGCCCACTCTGGCGGACATCCTGCGGGAGCTGCTCAAGCCCGGCCGGGACCCCCGGGACGAGCTGCCGCCCCCCATTCTGCGCACCGATGTGATGGAGCTCAAGGACCTGAAGCCGGGGATGGAGCTCCAGGGGACGGTGCGCAACGTCATCGACTTCGGGGCCTTTGTGGACATCGGCGTCCACCAGGACGGCCTGGTCCACATCAGCCGCCTGCCCCGGCGGGTGAAGCATCCCTCCGAGCTGCTGTCCGTGGGGGACGTGGTCACCGTCTGGGTAGTGGACGTGGACCAGAAGCGGGGCCGCATCGGCCTGACCATGCAGTCCCCCGGGGAGTCGGGGGCCGCCGCGGGCTGAGGCGGATATTTCAGAAAAGTTTAAAGAAACAGGCGGTTTTGGGGGAATATTCCGCCCCTTGCCCGCCTGTTTTCATTTTTTACAGGAATATTCAAAAAAGCCACCATGTTTCTTCATGCTTTTTTCATATTTCTCCCCTATACTATAGCATGTCAAAGGGAAAGACCCCAGAGACTCACATGGAGGAGTGATTCAATTATGGCTGACAATGAATTCAACTTTTACAATAGCGAGAACGACGGGTACCGGGGCGGCTTCGGCGACTACGCCGATCCCGGACCCAGCGCCCCGGCCTCCGGCCCGGAGGCCCCCAAAAAGCGCCCCGGCGGCCTCCGCCGCCGGATGATCGCCCTGGCCCTGGCCTGCCTGGTGGTGG
>CASEKM010000254.1 GCA_949288405.1 uncultured bacterium
CAGGATGCGCACCCCCATGTCGGTGAGGGCCTTGGCCAGCTTGATGGCGGTCTGGCCGCCGAACTGGACCACGGCGCCCCAGGGCTTCTCCTGCTCCACCACGTTCTGCACGTCCTCGGCGGTGAGGGGCTCGAAGTACAGCTTGTCGGCCACGTCGAAGTCGGTGGAGACGGTCTCGGGGTTGTTATTAATGATGATGGTCTCATAGCCCATGCGCTTGAAGGCCCACACGGAGTGGACGGAGCAGTAGTCGAACTCGATGCCCTGTCCGATGCGGATGGGGCCGGAGCCCAGCACCAGCACCTTCTTGCGGTCGGTGGTCTCCATCGCCTCGTTCTCCCCGTCGTAGGAGGAGTAGTAGTAGGGGGTCTCCGCGTCAAACTCGGCGGCGCAGGTGTCCACCATCTTAAAAGAGGGGATGATGCCGTACTTCTCCCGCAGGGCCTTCACCTGGGACTGCTTCATGCCGCACAGGGTGCCGATATAGCTGTCGGCGAAGCACATCTCCTTGGCCCGCTTCAGGGTGTCGGCGGAAGGCTCGCCCTTGCAGCGCTCCAGCTCGTTCTCCATGTCGATGATCCGCTGGAAGCCGTCCAGGAACCAGATGTCCATCTTGGTGATGTGGTTGATCTTCTGGGGGGAGATGCCCCGGCGCAGGGCCTCGGCCACCACGAACAGCCGCTCGTCGGTGACCTGCACCAGCAGATCCTCGATCTCGTCGGTGTACAGCTTCTCCAGCTTGTCCAGCTTCAGGGCCCGCACGTTCAGCTCCAGGGAGCGGACGGCCTTCATCACGGCGCCCTCGAAGGAGTTGGCGATGGCCATGACCTCGCCGGTGGCCTTCATCTGGGTGCCCAGGGTGCGGCTGGCGGTGGTGAACTTGTCAAAGGGCAGACGGGGGATCTTCAGCACCACGTAGTCGATGGTGGGCTCGAAGCAGGCCTTGGTCTTGCCGGTGACCGCGTTGGGGATCTCGTCCAGGGTGTAGCCCAGGTGGAGGCCAGGGCGGAGGAGCGGGACACGCGGGGGTTGACCTCGATGACCGCGTACTCGAAGGAGTCGGGGTTCAGGGCGAACTGCACGTTGCACCCGCCCTCGATCTCCAGGGCGGAGATGATCTCCAGGGCGGCGGAGCGGAGCATCTGGAACTCCTTGTTGGCCAGGGTCTGGGTGGGGGCCACCACGATGGAGTCGCCGGTGTGGACGCCCACGGGGTCGATGTTCTCCATGGAGCAGATGGTGATCACGTTGCCGGCCCCGTCCCGCATGACCTCGAACTCGATCTCCTTCCAGCCGGAGATGCACCGCTCGATGAGCACCTCGTGGACCCGGGACAGGTTGAGGCCCCGGTCGGAGATCTCCTCCAGGGAGGCCTGGTCATAGGCGATGCCGCCGCCGGTGCCGCCCAGGGTATAGGCGGGGCGGACAATGACGGGGTAGCCGATCTCATTGGCAAAGGCCACCGCGTCCTCCACGGTGTTCACCACCTTGGAGGTGACGCAGGGCTGGCCGATGGACTCCATGCAGTCCTTGAAGCCCTGGCGGTCCTCGGCCTTGTGGATGGAGGCGGGGCTGGTGCCCAGCAGCTTCACCCCGTACTTCTCCAGGGTGCCGTTCTCATACAGGGCCATGGCCAGGTTCAGGCCGGTCTGGCCGCCCATGTTGGGCAGCAGGGCGTCGGGCCGCTCCTTCTCGATGACCTGGGTGACGGAGGGGATGTTCATGGGCTCGATATACACGTGGTCGGCGATATCCTTGTCCGTCATGATGGTGGCGGGGTTGGAGTTGACCAGCACCACTTCGATGCCCTCTTCCTTCAGGGCGCGGCAGGCCTGGGTGCCGGCGTAGTCGAACTCAGCGGCCTGACCGATGACGATGGGGCCGGAGCCCAGCATCAGTACTTTTTTGATATTCGGATCCTTCGGCATTACCGGTCACCTCCCATGGATGCTACAAAGCGGTTGAACAGATACTCCGTATCCCGGGGGCCGGCGTTGGCCTCGGGATGGAACTGGGTGGTAAAGCAGTTGGGGCGCTTGTAGTGCAGGCCCTCGCAGGTGCCGTCGTTCACATTGATGTGAGACACCTCGGCCACGGCGGGGTCCACCGTGTCGGACAGGACCACATAGCCGTGGTTCTGGCTGGTGATGAACACCCGGCCCTTCTCCAGGTCGCGCACCGGGTGGTTGCCCCCCCGGTGGCCGTAGGCCAGGCGGCCGGTCTTGGCCCCGGTGGCCAGAGCCAGCAGCTGATGGCCCATGCACACCCCGAAGATGGGGATGGTGCTGTCATAGAGCTTCTTCAGCTCGGCGATGATGGCGGTGTTCTCCGCCGGGTCGCCGGGGCCGTTGGACAGCATGACGCCGTCGAAGCCGCCGGAGAGCACCTCCTGGGCGGAGGTGAAGGCGGGCAGGACGGTGACCCTGCAGCCCCGGCGGCGCAGGCACTCGATCATGTGCTGCTTGACGCCGTAGTCCATCATGGCCACATGGTGCTTCTCCTCGCCGTAGGCGGGGAAGACCTCGGGCTCCTTCCGGGTGACCCGGGCCACAGTGTCGGTGACCTTGTACTCCTTCAGCTTCTGAAGGACGTCGGCCACATTAAAATGCTCCGCACAGGTGATCATGCCGTTCATGCTCCCCTGACTGCGGAGTATTTTGGTGAGGGCACGGGTATCCACGTCCTGAATGCCGGTGATATCGTGCTCCTTCAGATAGGTGCCCAGGTCGCCCTCACAGCGGAAGTTGCTGCCCCGGGGGGAGAGGTGCCGGACCACGAAGGCCTCCACCCAGGGGCGGCTGGACTCGTTGTCCTCATGGTTGACGCCGTAATTGCCGATGAGGGGGTAGGACATCACTACTCCCTGTCCGGCGTAGGAGGGATCGGTCAGGATCTCCTGATAGCCGGTCATGGAGGTGTTGAACACCATCTCACACACCCGGTCGGAGGTGCTGCCGATGCTGGTCCCGGAGAACACGGCTCCGTTGGCCAGGATCAAAGTCGCTTTCATCAATTCTCTTACACGCCCTTCCGTATCCAGTTCACTGTTTGCATCGTACCAACGCTCAAAGTGTTTCAAGATATTGTATCGGAAAATGCCGCCCATTGCAAGAGGCGGAGGATGGTTTTTTCATAAAACTTTTGGCCGCTGGAGGGATGATTTTTGACGCGGAGGAAAGGGGACGGCCCTGAGCGCGGGATACTTTCCCGGAAAGGGGGCACACTGAGGGAAAAGGAGGGGGCCGCCGTGTTTACCGGATTTGTCCGAACCGTCATTTTATATCTGCTGATCATCGCCGGGGTGCGCCTGATGGGCAAGCGGCAGGTGGGGGAGCTGGAGCCCTCGGAGCTGGTGCTCTCCCTGATCATCGCTGACCTGGCCGCCGTGCCCATGCAGGACTTCGGCATCCCCCTGCTCACCGGGGTGGTCCCCATCCTGACCCTGCTGGCCCTGACCATGATGTTCTCGGTGCTCACCATGAAGAGCGTCCGCTTCCGCGCCCTGCTGTGCGGACGGCCCAGCGTCATCATCCGAAGGGGGAAGATCGACCAGGGGGAGATGCGCCGCAACCGGCTGACGGTGGACGAGCTGCTGGAGGAGCTGCGGTGTCAGGGGTACGGGGGGCCCGCCGGGGTGGCCTACGCCATTTTGGAGACCAACGGACAGCTGTCCGTCCTCCCCTGGCAGCGGGAGCAGCCCCCCGGCCGGGGGGAGCTGGGGGTGGAGGCCGGGGAGCCCGGGGAGCCCGGCCTGCCCCTGGTGCTCATCAGCGACGGAAAGCTCCTGGCCCAAAACCTGACCGCCCGGGGCTACGACGGGGTGTGGCTGCAAAAGCAGCTCTCAAAGCACGGGCTGAAGGAGCCGGACCAGGTGTTTTTGATGACGGTGGATGAGGTGGGTGGCGTCTATCTGGCGCCCCGGTCAGAGCAGGAAGAGGGGAGAAGAGCATGAAACGTCTGTGGGCGGCGGCAGCCATTCTGGCGGTTTTGCTGGGAGGCACTCTGTGGAACGCCTGGTACGCCGAACAGCTGACCGGCGGAATGATCCAGCAGCTGAAGCAAGCCCAGGAGCGGACCGCACAGGGGGACTGGGAGGGGGCCGCCGAACTGAGCGGGCAGGCGTTCCAAAGCTGGCAGGACCATGAGGCGTATCTCCACATCCTTATGCGGCACAGCGATACCGATGAGATTTTGAGCTCCTTCCGAGCACTGGAGCAGTACCTGGCCCTGGAGGAGACCGACCAGTACACCGCCGCCAACGCGGAGCTGATCTGTCAGCTGGAGCTGCTGGCGGAGATGGAACAGCCGTCTCTGGAGAATATTCTATAAATGGGCCGCCCGCCGGACGCTCTGTACAACGGCGAAAAAACGCACAAAAAGGGAGGAAATAGTTGACAATATATATGTGATATGTATAATTTGAGGGGAAAGGGGTGAGTGCCGTGCAAGGCATGTATCAATTTTACCTTCAGGGTCCAAAGAAGGAGGTACAGAGCTTCCTTCAGGCGTTTGGGACGAAGGTGAATGGAGTTCAGGAAATTCAAACCATTCGGGATATCAGAAAGAGCTACCGTGACGTTTGGGCGCCCGCCAATCTTGACCAGGCCGGCGACTCCGATGAGGTGCATATTGTATTTGAGGAGGGGGATTCCGGAAACGTGAACGGGATGCAGGAGCTGGCCAAAGAGCTTCACGCTCAAATTCCTGCGGTGGAGATGCTCTATTTGGAGGTGATCCTGAACAACGAGGCTTATGGCAGTTTTGTTTATGGTGCGCCGGGGAACGGGGATTGCAAGGAATCCGATACGGTAAAAAACGGTATCTTCCACCCGATTAACTATGAGGAAGGAACCATTGAGATGCGGTGGGACGGGCAGAAAGAAATTCTTCATTTTGATCCCAATGCTCCTGACGTGGAATCTGCAATTTGGAATGCTTTAGGCGACTGGTGTACACGGAGCCGTTATTCGCCTTTTCGGATTTCCTTCTATGTGGGGGACGACCTGTTTGAGGCGAGTGATACCTGGAATATTGAAGGAAGAGAGCCATACGCCCATCTGATGAACAAAGGGAAATTGCTCCGGATCTGGTGATACATGGACAAACGCCGCCTGAACCATTG
>CASEKM010000255.1 GCA_949288405.1 uncultured bacterium
GCCCCCGGCAGCATCAGCCAGGTGAAGGAGTGCACCATGGCCCTGATGCAGCTGGCCAAGGGGGAGGGGCTCACCATCTTCGTCATCGGCCACGTGAACAAGGAGGGCTCCATCGCCGGGCCCAAGGTGCTGGAGCACATGGTGGACTGCGTCCTCTACTTCGAGGGGGAGCGGCACATGGCCTACCGCATCCTGCGGGCGGCCAAAAACCGCTTCGGGGCCACCAACGAGATCGGCGTGTTCGAGATGGGGGACAGCGGTCTGGAGGAGGTGCCCAACCCCTCCGAGGCCATGCTGGCCGGCCGGCCGGAGCACGCCCCCGGCACCTGCGTCACCTGCGTTATGGAGGGGGTGCGGCCTGTGCTGGCGGAGATCCAGGCCCTGGTGGTGCCCAGCGCCTACGGCAACCCCCGGCGGATGAGCAACGGCTTTGACTACAACCGGGGCGTGCTGCTGCTGGCGGTGCTGGAGAAGCGGGGCGGGCTGCTGCTGGGCAGCTGCGACGCCTATTTGAACGTAATCGGCGGCCTGTCCCTGGACGAGCCCGCCGCCGACCTGGCCGCCGTGCTGGCCCTGGCCTCCAGCTTTCGGGATAAGCCGGTGCCCGCCGACCTGGCGGCCATCGGGGAGGTGGGCCTCACCGGCGAGCTGCGCTCGGTGAACGCCCTGGGCCAGCGCCTGTCCGAGGTGCGGCGGCTGGGCTTTGCCAAGTGCCTGATCCCCAAGCGCACCCAGGGGAAGCTGGCCGTCCCGGAGGGGCTGGAGCTCATCCGGGTGGGCAACATCCGGGAGGCCCTGGCCGCCCTGCTGTGAGGGGCCGGGGAGAAAGCCGAGACAGCCCTGGGTCCCCTGAGTCCGGGACCGTGTGATCTTTTCATTTGAGGAGCGTATACCCCATGTCCAAGAAGATCCCCTTTTTAGAGATGTTCGCCGCCCTGCGCCAGTGGACGGAGTTCGTCAGCGCCATGAGCGGCTGGAAGATCGTGGAGGCGGCCATCGACCGCTCATCCCGCAGCGCGGTGGTGACGGTGGAGGGGGCCGCCGGAGCGGGCCCCAACCTGATCGCCCAGGCGGAGGAGGCGGTGGGAAAATGTTATGGCCTCAATCATGTAAAGCTGAACTGCCTTGCAGATGCTCCCGCCCAGCCGGAGCCGCCCCAGGCCGCGGAGCCGGTGCAGAAGCCGGCGGCGAAGCGGGAGCCGGATGGGCCCGTCCCCGCCCCGGAGGAGCAGCGGACGCCCCAGGACGCCTTTGCCCGGGCGGAGGCCATCCGGGCCGCCGCCCTGAAGCAGGTGCGGCAGGCCGCCCCCTCCGCCAAGGGAAAGCCCGGTGGGAGAGGGGAGAAGAAGGGGAGCAGCGGCAAGGCCATCTTCGGTAAGCCCATCAAGCGCGCCCCGGTGCCCATCGGGGAGCTGGAGCTGGACATGGGCATGGTGGTCATCGAGGGGGACGTGTTCGCCATCGAGAACCGGGAGCTAAAGAAGCGGGGCGCCTGGGTGGTGGCCTTTGACGTCACCGACTACACCGGCTCCATCCGGGTGAACAAGTTCTTTCCCGGGGACGAGGGCAAGGCCCTGGTGGACGGGGTGCGGAAGGGGATGCACCTGCTGATCCAGGGGCGGCTGAACATGGACCGGTTTTACGGGGACATGGTGCTGGAGCCGGTGGCCGTTATGGCCGCCGAGAAGAAGATGAAGATGGACAACGCCCCGGAGAAGCGGGTGGAGCTCCACCTGCACACCACCATGTCCGCCATGGACGCCCTCACCGCTGTGGGGCCCAAGCTGGGGCCGGACAAGAACGTGGTGAAGCGGGCGGAGGCCTGGGGCCACCGGGCCATCGCCATCACCGACCACGGGGTGGCCCAGTCCTTCCCCGACGCCTGGCACTCCGCCAAGAACATCAAGCTGCTGTACGGGGTGGAGGCCTATTACATCAACGACGTGGACGACCGGGTGGTGGTCCACGGGGAGACAGACCAGCCCTTTGAGGGGGAGATCGTCTGCTTTGACATCGAGACCACCGGCCTGGACCGCCGCCGGGAGGTCATCATCGAGATCGGCGCGGTGGTGCTGAAAAACGGGGAGATCACCGACACCTTCAACACCTTCGTGGCCCCGGAGCGGCTGCTGAGCCCGGAGATCATCCGCCTCACCGGTATCACCGACGAGATGCTGGAGGGGGCCCCCTCCCAGGAGGAGGCCCTGCGGATGTTCCTGGACTTCGCCGGGGACCGGCCTCTGGCCGCCCACAACGCGGACTTCGACATGGGCTTCATCTCCGCCGGGTGCCGGAAATACGGCATCCCCTTTCCCAACGCCTCGGTGGACAGTCTGATTCTGGCCCAGAACCTGCTGCCCCAGCTGGGCAAGTACAAGCTGGACATTGTGGCGGAGTACCTCCATCTCCCCGCCTTCAACCACCACCGGGCCAGCGACGACGCGGCCACGGTGGCCTATATGCTGCCCCCCTTCTTCAAAATGCTGGAGGAGATGGGGGTGCACACCCTGGGGGAGATCAACCCGGCCATGCCCCAGCTGCGCAAGGGGGGCGGAAAGGCCAGGCGGCAGCCCAAGCACCTGATCGTCCTGGCCAAGAACCAGACGGGGCTGCGCAACCTGTATAAGCTCATCTCCCTGGCCCACCTGGAGCACTTCAAGCGCTACCCCATCATGCCCAAGTCCCTCATCAACGAGAACCGGGAGGGGCTTATCATCGGCTCCGCCTGCGAGGCCGGCGAGCTGTTCCGGGCGGTAGTGGACGGCAAGGACTGGGAGGAGCTCAAGCGCATCGCCTCCTGGTACGACTATCTGGAGATCCAGCCCATCTGCAACAACATGTTTATGCTCCGCAAGGGGATGGTGCGCAGCGA
>CASEKM010000256.1 GCA_949288405.1 uncultured bacterium
ACCAGCAGCACCAGGCCAAAGGGCAGGGCCAGGATGCCCGGCGCTCCGAAGTGGACCAGCAGGCCGGCCACCACATAGGAGACAAAGGAGATGGCCGCACAGCAGATGGCGTAGGGCAGCTGGGTGGACACGTGGTTCACGTGGTCGCACTGGGCCCCCGCCGAGGCCATGATGGTGGTGTCGGAGATGGGGGAGCAGTGGTCGCCGCACACGGCGCCCGCCATGCTGGCGGAGATGCAGATGATGCCCAGGGGGTCGTCCAGGGGGAAGATGGCCATGGTGATGGGGATCAGGATGCCGAAGGTGCCCCAGGAGGTGCCGGTGGCGAAGGCCAGCAGACAGCCGATGGCGAACACGATGGCGGGCAGGAAGAACTGCACGCTCCGGGCGTAGGTGTTGACGAAGTACTCCACAAAGGGGGTGGCCCCCAGGGAGTCGGTCATGGCCTTCAGGGACCAGGCGAAGGTGAGGATCATGATGGCGGGCACCATGGCCTTGAAGCCCTCGGGGATGCACTCCATCATCTGCTTGAAGGTCATGGCCTTCCGGGCCCAGTAGAAGATCAGGGCGAACAGCAGGCCGAAGGAGGAGCCCAGCATCAGGCCGATGGAGGCGTCCGAGCTGGAGAAGGCCCCGGGGATGTTCAGATAGTTCTCACTGGAGCTGTCAAAGAAGGAGCCGGAGTAGATCATGCCGATGACACAGGCCGCCACCAGCACCACAATGGGCAGCACCAGGTCGATGACCTTGCCCTTGGTGTCGTCCGGGTCGTCCTCCATAAGGCCCGCGTAGGGGTTGGAGCCGGAGAACAGGTCGCCGGTGTGGAGGGCGTTGCGCTCAAACTTCAGCATGGGGCCGAACTCCACCTTCATCACCACCATGAGGACCATCATGGCGATGGTGAACAGGGCGTAGAAGTTGAAGGGGATGGCCTGAATGAACACGGACAGGCCCTGGCCGTCGGGCACATAGCTGGACACGGCGGCCGCCCAGGAGCTGATGGGGGCGATGATGCACACGGGGGCGGCGGTGGCGTCGATGATATAGGCCAGCTTCACCCGGGACACCCGGTGCTTGTCGGTGATGGGTCGCATGACGGAGCCCACAGTGAGGCAGTTGAAGTAGTCGTCAATGAAGATCAGCACACCCAGGACCACGGCGGCCAGCTGGGCCCCCACCCGGCTCTTAATGTTCTGGGCCGCCCAGCGGCCGAAGGCGGCGGAGCCGCCCGCCTTGTTCATCAGGCACACCATGGCACCCAGGATGACCAGGAAGATGATGATGCCCACGTTGTAGCTGTCCGACAGCACGGAGACGATGCCGTCCTCAAATACATGGAGAACGGTCCCCTCGAATTCAAAGCCGGAGTACAGCAGGCCGCCCACCAGGATGCCGATGAACAGGGAGGAGTATACCTCCTTGGTGATCAGGGCCAGGCCGATGGCCACCACCGGCGGCAGCAGGGCAAAGGGGGTGGCGTAGAAGGGGCTGACGTACTCAGCGGCCTCCTCCCCCGCGGCGAAGGCGCCGGTGGTCAGCGCCGTGACCATCAGCACCAGCACTGCCAGCAGAGGCAGCCAGGTTCTTGTTTTTCTCATTTCGCAAATCCCTCCAAATGACATACAGTCGGGCCCGCACGGCCCAGATTTTCGCGCGAAAAAAGCCATGAACGCGGAACGCGCCCATGGCAAGCCAAACACCTCCCCCGCCCCGGCATGCTCCGGTTCAGGGGAAGCCTCTGGATAGCGCTCCACACTGCTGTGACAGTCCGTGAGATATTCTCCCACGGCCCAGGATCCCCCGCCCAGGCAGGCCGGGGTCACCTTCGGCGGTCCGCCCTCTCCCGGGAGACGGCTGCCTGGCCTTGTCCCCCGGTACGCATGCGTCCCGCGCCTCTATCCTCTTTTATTTGCTGAATGTCCTTGTATCCTACCATGCCCTTGGAGAAATGTCAAGCAATTTCCCCAAAACACGACACATTTGAGTGAGATAGGAGTGATGAGATAGGAGATAGGAGTTACGGTGTCCGGCTCCGCCGGACAAAATTGAAATCGTGCGCCTGCGGCGCACACCGCAATTCCTATCTTCTATCTCCTATCTTCTAACTCTTATCTCTCCCCTCACCACTGGTCCATCATAAAGAAGGTGAAGGTCCCCGTGGCCACCAGCTTTCCCTGGGCGTTGGACAGCTCCACCTGGATCACCGACAGGGTGTGCCCCTCCTTTTTGGGGGTGGCCACACAGGTGATCACCGGTCCCTCCGCCGGGCGCAGGAACTCCATGGAGCTGCCGGCGGTGACGCAGCTTCTCCCCCGGGCGCAGGCGCAGCTCCCTCCCACGGTATCCGCCAGGGCGGCCAGGGCCCCGCCGTGGACCATGCCGTGGGGGTTGAGGCTGTTTTCGCTCACGTTCAGGACGCCCTCCGCCCGGCCCGGCTCAATTTTAGTCACCAGAATGCCGTTCTCATAGGAGAACTGGTGGGGCCGGTTGGCCCGGCACTGGACGGGGTGTTCTCTCTCCTGCTGCTCCATGGGTACGCTTCCTTTCTGTCTTCACAAGGCTTGGAAAGCAAGTGTACCACAAAATCCGCCTCTCCACAAGGGGCAGCGGGTCCTCCGCCGCCCCAGCGGCATAGAATGGAGGGAATCCACACAACCTGAGGAGGTAACCGCCATGGATGCACCGCGCTCCGCGCCCCAGCTCTCGCTCCAGCCCTTTGACCCGGAGGTCTTCCAGCGGGTCTGGCAGCGGGTGATGCCCGACCAGTCCCTCAGCCCCGTCTCGCCCGGTCCCGCCCCCCTCCCGGCGGTCCCCGCCCTGTCCCCCGCCCCGGGCGGGACGGAGGCCCTTCCGGCCTGTCTGGGGGAGG
>CASEKM010000257.1 GCA_949288405.1 uncultured bacterium
CGGCGCGCCGATTCTCCCGAAATGTTTGCAAAGACCGCAGGGGCGGCCCTTGCAGCCGCCCATCCTCTCTGCCGCCTCCAACGCAATCTCGTAGGGCCGGGGCTTGCCCCGGCCGGGGTACGGGAACCAAACACAGGGTGGCGGCGGGGGCAAGCCCCCGCCCTACAGGGTGCGCTTCAGGGCCTCCGGTCTCCGGGCGCACACATAGGTGTGCCCCTACAGACGCCGGGTGGTTCAAGTAGGGCGCGGCGGCCCGGCGCGCCGATTCTCCCGAGATGTTTGCAAAGACTGCAGGGGCGGCCCTTGCAGCCGCCCATCCTCTCTGCCGCGCGTCCAACGCGATCTCGTAGGGCCGGGGCTTGCCCCGGCCGGGGTACAGGATATATAGCCGCGACCCGGCGCGGGGGAAAGGGCGTAACCGCTCTCCAAGCCTTCCCCCCACAGGGGGGGAAGGTGCCGAGCGCAGCGAGGCGGATGAGGGGGCGCGGGGTTCCTCAACGTTCTCACCCTCATCCGTCACGGCCTTCCCCCTGGAAGGGAAAAGGCTTTGGAACGCAGGGAACGGGCGGCCAAAGGCCGCCCCGAAAATCCCCCGCAAAAACAATTTGACCAGAAGAAGGACGTTTCTCTCTATGAATCTCTACGCAGACCTGTTTCTGACCTTCGCCAAGGTGGGCGTGTGCACCTTCGGCGGCGGCTATGCCATGCTCCCCATCCTCCAGCGGGAGGTGGTGGAGAAGAAGAACTGGGCCACCGAGGAGGAGCTCACCGACTACTTCGCCATCGGCCAGTGCACCCCCGGCGTCATCGCGGTGAACACCGCCACCTTCATCGGACAGAAGTACGCGGGCAACCTGGGGGGGACCATCGCCACCCTTGGGGTGGTGTTTCCCAGTCTGATCATCATTACCATCATTGCCGCCTTCCTCACCAACTTTGCCGAGATCCCGGTGGTGCAGCACGCTCTGGCGGGCATCAACGCCGCCGTGGTGGCCCTCATCGCCGTCAGCGTCATCAAGCTGGGCAAGAGCACCCTGAAAAACGCCCCGGCGGTGTGCATTTTCCTGGCGGTGCTGGTCCTGTCCGAGCTGGGCCGCTTCCTGGGGCTGCCCGCCGACACCCCGGCGGGGCAGGTGCTGGACGTGCTGGCCTCCCCGGTGACCCTGGTGGTGCTGGCCGGCGTCACCGGCGTGCTGCTGGCCCAGCTCTCCGGCTCCCGGAAGGGAGGTGAGGGGAAGTGATCTACCTGCGCCTCTTCTTCGAGTTCTTCAAAACCGGACTGTTCTCCGTGGGCGGCGGGCTGGCCACCATCCCCTTCCTCCAGGACATGGGCGAGACCACCGGCTGGTTCACCAACCAGGAGCTCACCACCATGATCGCCGTCTCCGAGTCCACCCCCGGCCCCATGGGGGTGAACATGGCCACCTATGTGGGCTACCACATGGGCAGCTCAGCCGGACTGGGCGGGGGGCTGGGAGGCATTGTGGGCGCGGTGATCGCCACCCTGGGCCTGGTGGCCCCCTCCATCATCGTCATACTCATCATCGCCAAGTTCCTGCAGCGGTTCCGCCACAGCAAGCTGGTGGAGGCTGCCTTCTCCGGCCTGCGCCCCGCCTCCACCGCCCTGATCGTGGTGGCCGGGCTGAGCGTGGCCCTGTCCGTCTTCTTCGCCGCCGACAATTCCTCTCCGAACAGCTTTCCGGCGGTGGAGTGGAACGCGGTCCTTCTGGCCGCGGTGGTGTTTGTGTGCATGAAGTGGACGCCCCTGAAAAAGCTCCACCCCATCTGTTTCATCGCCGCCGCCGCCCTGGTGGGGGTCGTGTTCCAATTTTGAGTGTAGATGATAAGAGCGGCCCCGCCAAACGGCGGGACCGCTCTATTTTGGAGTTTGAGGGTGGGGCGGAGAGATCACAGCCGCTTCTCCAGCTCCGCCTTCTGGGCTTCATAGCCGGGCTTGCGCCCGCCGGAGCAGGCTCCGGCGGGTTCCCTTCGGGATTAAAACGCCTTGGGCGAAATGAATTCGCCCTGCGGCAAATTCTCATGCCTGCGGCATTCGAATTTACGGCGCATGGGCGCCGCTGCCCGCGCGGAGCGCGGGCTCCTGGGCAAGCCTGACAGATCTCAGAAAACGGGGGAATTTCTTTACAGCCGCTTCTCCAGCTCTGCCTTCTGGGCTTCATAGCCGGGCTTGCCCAGGAGGGCGTACATGTTGTTCTTGTAGGCCTCCACGCCGGGCTGGTTGAAGGGGTTCACCTTCAGCAGATAGCCGGACAGGCCGCACACGTACTCGAAGAAGTAGATCAGATAGCCGGCGGTGACCTCGCTGAGAGCGGGCATCTCAATGCGCACATTGGGTACGCCGCCGTCCACATGGGCCAGGATCACCGCCCGCATGGCCTGCTCGGCCACGAAGGACAGGGGCTTGCCGGACAGGAAGTTGAGCCCGTCCACATTCTCCGGGTCGTTGGGGATGATGAACTCCCCCTTGGGGGCAAACTGGACCACCGTCTCCAGCATGAGGCGCTCGCCCTCCTGGATATACTGGCCCATGGAGTGCAGGTCGGCGGTGTACTCCACGCTGGCAGGGAAGAGGCCCTTGCCCTCCTTGCCCTCGCTCTCGCCGTAGAGCTGCTTCCACCACTCGGCGAAGAACCGGAAGCAGGGCTCATAGCAGGCCAGCAGCTCCACCTTCTTGCCCCCCTGGTACAGGGCGTGGCGGGCGGCGGCGTACTGCCAGGCGGGGTTGTCCAGGCCGGGGGCGGACAGCTCCTCCATGGCCTGGGCGGCGCCCTGCATCAGGGCCTCAATGTCGATGCCGGCCACGGCGATGGGCAGCAGGCCCACGGCGGTGAGGACGGAGTAG
>CASEKM010000258.1 GCA_949288405.1 uncultured bacterium
GAGAGCCTTGCCTCTCTCTGCATACTCCTTCTTTGGCCGCTACATGACCCAAACCCGGCGTATGCTTGACGCATAGCCGGCTTTCTCGACAAGCTGAGCGGCCCGCCACCGGCGGGCCGCTACTTTTACGAAAAAAGAGACGGAGCGCCGCGGCGCTCCGTCTTTTGCAATGGGAGGAAACTGATCACAACTCGGTGGTGAGGACCTTCTTCAGCCGGGCGAACCGGGGCAGGCCGTTCTCCTTGGGGCCGTTGGACTCGCCCTGGATCAGGGGCAGGGCGTAGTCGATGAACGCCTGGGTCACGTTGTTGCCCGCCTCGTTGATCCACTCGCGGGGGACCTTCTTCTCGAAGTTGGCCACGATGTCCAGGGGCTCCAGGGAGGTCTCGCACTTGTAGCCGCCCTCCCGGGTGCACTGGAAGGCCACCATCTTGTCGGTGATGCCCTCCACGGCGGCGTTGACGGCGGCGGAGCCGGCCTGCCAGGCCTCCTGCACGTCGGTCTTGGAGGCCAGGTGGGCGCCGCAGCGCTGGAGCAGGGACAGCTCGATGCCCCGGACCTTGGCGCCGGTGGCCTGCTTCACCTTGTCGGCCAGCAGGGCGGCCAGACCGCCCAGCTGGGCGTGGCCGAAGCCGTCGGTGGCGGAGGTCTTGGCCTCGGACACGAAGGTGCCGTCGGCGTAGTGGATGCCCTCGGACACGGCCACCATGCAGTTTCCGTTCTTCTCGTACACGGCCTTTACATCGGCCAGGAACTGATCCATGTCAAAGTCTACCTCGGGCAGGTACACCAGGTCGGGGCCGCAGCCGGTGAGATTGGCCAGGGCGGCGGAGCCGGCCAGCCAGCCGGCGTGGCGGCCCATGATCTCGATGACGGCGATCATGCCGGTGTCGTACACCCGGGCGTCCTGCCACACCTCGGCGCAGGAGGTGGCGATATACTTGGCGGCGGAGGCGAAGCCGGGGCAGTGGTCGGTGCCGTTCAGGTCGTTGTCGATGGTCTTGGGCACGCCCATGATGCGGCACTCATAGCCCACCTTCTGCATATACTTGGAGATCTTGTTGCAGGTGTCCATGGAGTCGTTGCCGCCGTTGTAGAAGAAGTAGCGCACGTCGTACTTCTGGAAAATCTCCAGGATGCGCTTGTAATCGGTGTCGTCCACATCGGGGTCGGCCAGCTTATAGCGGCAGGAGCCCAGGGCGGAGGAGGGGGTGTACTGCAGCAGGTCCAGCTCGGCGGGGTCCTCCTGGGACATGTCGTACAGCTTGTCGTCCAGAACGCCCTTGATGCCGTGGGCGGCTCCCAGCACACGGGTGATGCAGTCCGCCTTCAAAGCGGTCTGGATAACGCCCTGAGCGCTGGCGTTAATGACGGCGGTGGGGCCGCCGGACTGGCCGATGATACATGCGCCGGTGAGTTGTTTCATGTTTAGTTCCTCCTAAAGTTTGATTGTAGTGCCCGAAAATAGTTTTACCTAAATTTCTCTTACAAATGATACCACGTGTACTTGTATTTTTCAATCCTTAATGGTACAATATGATTCGTAAAATTCTTACAAGGAGATGGTCACTATGCCATTAGTTACCTCCACCGAGATGTTCAAGAAGGCCTATGACGGCGGCTATGCGGTCGGCGCCTTCAACGTGAACAATATGGAGATCGTCCAGGGCATCACCGAGGCTGCCCGCGACCTCAACGCCCCCCTGATCCTGCAGGTGTCCAAGGGCGCCCGCGCCTATGCCAACCACACCTACCTGGTGAAGCTGGTGGAGGCCGCTGCCATCGAGTGCCCCAACATCCCCATCGTGCTGCATCTGGACCACGGCCCCGACTTCGAGACCTGTAAGTCCTGCATCGACGGCGGCTTCACCTCCGTGATGATCGACGCCTCCAGCAAGCCCTTTGCGGAGAACATCGAGATCACCAAGAAGGTGGTAGAGTACGCCCACGACCACGGCGTGGTGGTAGAGGCCGAGCTGGGCGCTCTGGCCGGCATTGAGGACGACGTGAAGGTCTCCGCCGAGGAGTCCCACTACACCCACCCCGAAGAGGTGGAGGAGTTCGTGACCAAGACCGGCTGCGACTCCCTGGCCATCGCCATCGGCACCAGCCACGGCGCCTACAAGTTCACCGCCGCTCAGTGCACCCGCAATGAGAAGGGCGAGCTGGTTCCCCCTCCCCTGCGCTTCGACATCCTGGACGAGGTCGTGAAGCGTCTGCCCGGCTTCCCCATCGTGCTCCACGGCTCCTCCTCCGTGCCTCAGAACTTCGTGAAGATGATCAATGAGAACGGCGGCAAGATGCCCGACGCCGTGGGTATCCCCGAGGAGCAGCTGCGCAAGGCCGCCCGGAGCGCCGTGTGTAAGATCAACATCGACTCCGACCTGCGTCTGGCCATGACCGGTACCATCCGGCAGTTCTTCAACGAGCATCCCGACAAGTTCGATCCCCGGGAGTACCTCAAGCCCGCCCGCGCCGCCATCAAGGAGCTGGTCGCCCACAAGATCGTGGACGTGCTGGGCTGCGACGGCAAGGCGTAACAGGCCCCATATCCTCAAGATTGACCCCACAAGGGAGCGCGAATGCGCTCCCTTTTTCATTGCTCCGTGCATAGAATAGGGGAGAGGAGGGAGCTGTATGCTGCACCACACCGGCCCGGTCCGTCTGGAGAGCGGGCGGCTGATCCTGCGCCCCCTGGCCGCCGACGACGCGGAGGCCGCCTTTGCCAACTGGACCGGCGACCCGGCGGTGGCCCGGTTCATGCGCTGGAACTGCCACCGCAGCGCGGCGGAGACCCGCGCCTGGCTGGCCCAGTGCGCCCTGGAC
>CASEKM010000259.1 GCA_949288405.1 uncultured bacterium
CAGCTCCACCCGCAGCCGCCCTCGGCCGTCCCGCAGGGCCTCCCCCTGGAGCCCGTCTCCCTGGGCGGACAGCCGCTGCCGCACCTTCCGCCCCGCGGCCGGGTCCGGGGTGAGCTCCTCCCCCAGCTCCGCCGCCGCCGCCCCCAGCAGGCTGGACAGCTCCCCGTACTGGCGGCACACCGCCTGGCGGCTGTCCTGGATGCGGCTGTTGTACTGCCGCCGGTAGAGCAGGGCGGTGAGCTCCTGGTTCACCGCCGCCAAAAAGTCGGGAAAGTGGATGCACCGGCTGGCAAAGTGGGCGGGGAAATCCCCCGCCTCCCCCCGTCCCCGGTCCAGCATGGCCTGGGTGGCGTTGTTCAGGGCGTCAAAGGTGGTCACATAGTCCCGGTCCCAGCAGCTGCTCCGCAGGGCGCAGCCGCGGCACACCTGACAGGCCGCCCGGTCAAAGACGGCGGCCACGTCGTTGTCGTTCTGCGGGGGCCGAAAGGCGGCCCGCATGGTGTCGTACAGGGTCCGAAAGGCCTGGGCGGCCTGCTCCAGCCGCCGCTGGACCTGATCTCTGGCCCGCCGGTCCCCAGTGCGGGCGGCCGGCTGCTCCGGGGTCAGCCACACCCCCAGCCGCCGCAGGGGCCGCTCCGGCAGGAGGAGGAAGGCCACCGACCCCAGAAACACCTCGTACAGCAGAGAGATGGGCAGCCCCTTGTCCCAGGTCCACAGCACCGACGCCCCGTTGGCCAGCACATAGGCCAGCGCGGCGCCCAGCCGCCCCTTTCCCCCAAAGCTCCCCGCCGCCAGGCCGGAGAGTCCGTAGGCCATGGCGTACAGGGGCGCCCCGTTGGCCGCCAGATCCAGGGACAGGCCCACCGGGACCCCCAGCACCGCCCCGGCGGCGCAGCCGCCCTGCCAGGCGGCGGCGATCACCGCCGTCACCGCCAGCGCCCGCCCCAGGGAGATGTCCTCAAACAGGTACAGCCCGGACAGCGACATGAGCACGGTGCACAGCAGCACCGCCAGGCTGGTCCGGCGCTGGGGCGTCACCGCCCCCTCCCCCCGCCCGGTGCGCAGAGGGAGAAGCAGCTGCCGGTAGCACCAGCTGGCGGCCACCGTGAGCAGGCACTCGGTGAAGAAGTAGATCACATCCGCCGTCCGCCACCCGGCCTCAGACAGGTAGATAAAGCCGGTGATCCCGTTGAACAGCCCGGCCACCAGCGGCATGGCCCAGGGGCGGCGCAGCAGCTTCACGTCGTAGAAGGCAAAGCTCACCGCAAAGGTGAGCATCGCGGCGGAGAGATAGCGCAGTCCGCCGGGAAATCCCATCAGGGTCAGATAGCCGAAGCAGGCCCCCACCAGGGCGGCCGCCCCGCACACCCCCGACCCGGCCGCCCCCACCAGCGCCACGCCAAAGGGGGCATAGGAGCCGAAGACCGCCGCCCCCGCCAGCACCGCGGCCAGCAGACCGTGGATGCCCCCGTCGGCAAAGCGCAGCAGGGCGGAGGCGTCCACGCTCACCTGTTCCCCCCGGGCCGACCGCCCCCGCAGTCTGTCCAGCTTGCTCCGTACCGTCTCTCTGGCCGCCATAAGCCGCTCCTCCTTTGTGCGGGACGGCCCTGGGGCGGCTGTCCCTGTGTGGAGGCCATTATATTCCATTATATGGAAAAATAGAGTCGGAACCGGGCCCGCCTGAAATTTCTTTTTCCCGCCCGCACTTGACTTGGACCACCCTCCAGGTGGTAAACTAGAGATAGTGCTCCAATACCCAAACAGGAGGGATCTCAGATGTCAGAGTTTTCTAAGCGGTACCGGGAGAAGATGCTCCCCGGCCGCCGCCACGCCTTCGCAGACACCGACCCGGAGTTTGTGCAGATCTTCGAGTCCTTCGCCTTTGACGAGGTGGTGAACCAGGGGGAGCTGGACGACCGCACCCGCTTCATGGCCATCTTGGCCGCCCTGCTGGGCTGCCAGGGGGTGGACGAATTCAAGGTGATGCTCCCCGCCGCCCTGAACCTGGGGGTCACGCCGGTGGAGGTGAAGGAGATCGTCTATCAGTCGGCGGCCTATCTGGGCATCGGCCGGGTGTTCCCCTTCCTGAAGGCGGTGAACGAGGAGCTGGCCGCCCGCGGCATCCGTCTGCCCCTGGCCGGCCAGGCCACCGTCACCCCCAAGACCCGCCTGGAGGCGGGCAACCAGGCCCAGGTGGACATCTTCGGAGAGGCCATGCGGGGCTTTCAGAACAGCGGCCCGGAGGAGAGCCGCCACATCAACAAGTGGCTGGCGGACAACTGCTTCGGGGACTACTACACCCGCAAGGGGCTGGACTATAGGCAGCGGGAGATGGTCACCTTCTGCTTCCTGGCCGCCCAGGGGGGCTGTGAGCCCCAGCTGACCAGCCACGCCACCGCCAACATCCGCCTGGGCAACGACCGGGAGTTCCTGATCCAGGTGCTCTCCCAGTGCCTGCCCTACATCGGCTACCCCCGCAGCCTGAACGCTTTGAAGTGTATTCAGGAGGCGGCGCTGGGCTGACCCATCCAGATGCAAAAGGCCCCGGCCCTCCGTCAAGGAAGGCCGGGGCCTTTTACGCCGCCGGGGTCAGACATCGCTCCCTCTGGGGATGGTAAACGAGCGGACGTCCGCGCCCTCATGTCTGAGCAGCCACAGCTTCCGCTCCAGCCCCCCGGCGTAGCCGGTGAGGCCGCCATCCGCCCCCACCACCCGGTGGCAGGGGATGATGATGGAGATGGGATTGCGGCCCACGGCGCTCCCCACCGCCCGGGGGGAGGAGCCTCCCAGCTCCCGGGCCAGGACCCGCTGGCGCACCAGCTTCG
>CASEKM010000260.1 GCA_949288405.1 uncultured bacterium
GATGCGATCCTGAGCGGGCGTGCCGAGGACTTCCCCCAGGGCCTGGATCAGCCGGGTGTTGTCCTCCTCCTGCCGCAGGCCGATGCGGTACCAGCCCCGGTCTGGAAAGCCCCGGAAGTTGCCGCAGTCCCGCAGGCGGACGCCCTTCTCGTCCAGCAGCCGCGCCCCCAGGCCGGGCGGACCCTGGAACAGCAGAAAGTTGGCGTCGCTGCGGCACACCCACAGCCCCAGGCGGCCCAGCTCCCAGGTGAGCCGCTCCCGCTCCCTGGCCAGGAGGGGAAGGCTGCGCCGGGGCCAGTCCGGGAACTCCGTCAGGGCGGTCTCCCCCGCCGCCTGGGCCGGGACGGACACCGGCCACGGGGGCGCCAGACGCTCCATCACCTCCAGGAGGCTGCGGTCTCCGCACAGGCAGTACCCCAGCCGCAGCCCCGCCAGGGCGTAGCTCTTGGTGAGGGCCCGGAACAAAATCAGCCCGCCCCGGTCCAGTTCTCCCACCAGGGCGTCCGGGTCCCCCTCAGACAGCTCCAGGAAGCACTGGTCCACCGCCAGGAAGGCCCCCGCCGCCCGGCACCGGTCCAGCACCTCCTCCAGCAGGTCCGGCTCCAGCCGTCCGCCGGTGGGGTTGTTGGGGTCACACAGGAACACCAGCTCCACCCCCGGCCGGATGGCGTCCAGCAGGCGGTGGGTGGCCGCAAATCCCTTCTCCTGCAAAAGCGCATGCTCCTGGATCTGACACCCCAGCCGCTCCAGCACCCGCCGGTACTCGGAGAAGGTGGGGGCCAGCACCAGGGCGTGCCCCGGCTGCCCGGCCACGAGGAAGCGGTCGATCAGGTCGGAGGCCCCGCCTCCAAACAGGATGTACTCCTCTGGCACCCCGTGGCGCAGGGCGGCGGCCCGCCGCAGCCCCCGGCAGCGGGGGTCCGGGTACCGGTTCCAGTCCAGCACAGCCTCCCGGGCCGCCTCCAGCACCTTCCGGGGCGGGCCCACGGGATTCAGGCTGACGGAGAAGTCCAGCACAGGCGGATTGGGGCCGTATATGTCTCCCCCGTGGTCGTATTGCTGCATGGTGTTCCTCCTTTACATCATCTGCAATCCAAGGAAAATGGCCGTCAGCAGCGCCAGCGTCAGCAGCTGCGCCGCGTACATGAGCCGTGTGGCCCGCAGAATGTCCTCCGCCTCCACCGGGCGGGTATCGTCCCCCAGGGTGGGCTTGCGGACCAGCGCTCCAAAGTAGACCGCATCCCCCGCCAGCCGGACCCCTAGGGCTCCGGCGCAGGCCGCCTCCCCGTGGGCGGAGTTGGGAGAGGCGTGCTTTTTCCGGTCCCGCCAGAAGATCCGCCAGGCCCCTCTCCCGGAGCAGCCGGGGAGCAGCGCCGCCCCCAGACACATCAGCAGGCCGGTGAGCCGGGCGGGGAGAAAGTTCAGAATGTCGTCCAGTTTAGCGGCGGCCGTGCCAAAATATTGGTACTTCGGGGTGCGGTAGCCCACCATGGAGTCCAGGGTGCTCACCGCCTTGAAGGCCATCCCCAGGGGCAGGCCGCCCAGGGCCAGAAAGAGCACGGGGGAGATCACCCCGTCTCCGGTGTTCTCCGCCACCGTCTCCACCGCCGCCCGGGTGACCCCCGCCTCGTCCAGCACAGAGGTGTCCCGGCCCACGATGCGGCCCACCATGGTCCGGGCCAGGGGCAGGTCCCCGTCCCTCAGGGGGCGGTACACCGCCGCGCTCTCCACCTGCAGGTCCCGGGCGGACAGCAGCTGATAGGAGAACCACACGGACACCCCCCAGGCCAGCCAGGGGGAGACCCTTTCACACAGGGCCAGCAGCAGAGCGCTCCCGCCCCCGAACAGCAGGAGCATCAGGAGCACCAGCAGGGCCCCCGCTCCCCGCTCCCCCGCCGCCGTCTTGGGGAAGCGCCGGCGCAGAGGGGCCTCCCAAGCGGCGATGGCCCGGCCCATCCACCGCACCGGGTGGGGCAGCCAGCGGGGGTCCCCCAGCAGCCAGTCCAGCACCGCCGCCGGGAGCACCACCCCCAGACCGTACAGGGCCGGCGGGGTCATAGCTCCTCCAGCAGCCGCAGCTCCAGGGGGTCCTCCCCGACCTCCACCCGGAAGCCCCGGCAGTTCTGGGGCTGCCACTGGTAGAAGGGGCGCTGGGGGCGGCCGTAGGCCTCCAGCACTGCCATCCAGGTGCCCCCGTGGGCCACCACCGCCCCCCGCTGAAGGTTCAAGGCGCGGGCCTGCTGAAGCACCTGTAAAAATCCCCGGCGGCACCGGGCGTAAAAGGTCCCCACCGACTCCCCGTTGGGGAGGGCGGCCCTCTGGTCTCCCCCCATCCAGGCCTGATAGTCCGGGTGGTCCTTGATCTCCGCCCAGGTCCTGCCCTCAAAGTCCCCGAAGTCGCACTCCCGCAGGTCGGGTACCTGGGTGGGGATCAGGTTGGGAAAGAGGATGGCCGCCGTCTGGCGGCACCGGAGCATGGGGGAGATCCACAGGGCCTCCGCCGGTGGCATAGAGGCCGCCCGCTCCCGGGCCAGGGCCTCCCCCTCCGGGGCCAGGGGCTGGTCGGTGGAGCCGATGTACTGTTTTTTCAAATTGCCGGGGGTGATGCTGTGGCGAATGAGAAGTAGTTCCATAAGAGTTCCTTTGCTTGTTTATTTGCGGCCCTCTGTAGGGCGCGAGAAGGTGAATAAGAGAAGCTGGCATGAGCCACGACCCGGCGCGCCGCATTTCACAAGCGCGCATCCGGCTCGGAAAGGGAGGACGCATAGGCAATGTTATTTAAGTTAAGGGCTCTGCACAAAAGCCTCCCTTGTGAAAGGAGGG
>CASEKM010000261.1 GCA_949288405.1 uncultured bacterium
GGGATCTGGCGGAGCTGGACCGGGCGGACCACATCATCCTCCCCGGGGTGGGGGCCTTCGGGGACGCCGCCCAAAAGCTGAGAGACACGGGGATGTTCCGGGCGGTGCTGGACCAGGCGGCCAAGGGGAAGCCCATCCTGGGCATCTGCCTGGGGATGCAGCTGCTATTTGAAAAATCCTTTGAGTACGGGGAGCACGCCGGCCTGGACCTCATTCAGGGGGAGGTGCGGGACATCCGCACAGTGATCCCCCAGAATCTGGCCGTCCCCCACATGGGGTGGAACGGCCTGCACTTTCCAAAGGACATGCCGAGAAGCCCCCTCTTTGCCGGGCTGGCGGAGGGGGAGCATGTGTACTTCGTCCACTCCTTTGCGGGCTTTGACTGTAAAGCACATTGCATTGCCACCACGGAGTACGGCGCCGAGTTGACGGCGGCGGTCCAGAACGGCAATGTGTACGGTACCCAGTTCCACCCGGAGAAGAGTGGGGAGACGGGGCTGAGGATTTTGAAGAATTTCTGCGGATTGGAGGGGAGAACATGATCCTGCTTCCGGCCATTGACCTGTACGGCGGGAAGGTGGTCCGCCTGACAAAGGGGGACTACGCCCAGATGACCGTCTACCGGGACGACCCGGCTGCCCAGGCCGCCGACTTCCAGGCGGCGGGAGCCCAGTGGCTCCACACGGTGGACCTTGAGGGGGCCAAGGACGGCACCACCCCCAACTTCCCGGTGATCCGGGAGATCTGCCGCAGGACCAGCTTAAAGGTGGAGGTGGGCGGGGGCATCCGCAGCCTGGACACCATTCAGAAGTATCTGGACGCGGGGGTTTCCAGAGTGATTTTGGGCACCGCCGCCGTCACCGACCCGGCCTTTCTGAAAAACGCCCTGGACCGCTTCGGCGCCCAGGCGGCGGTGGGGGTGGACCTGAAGGACGGGGCCATCGCCATCCGGGGGTGGAAGGAGACCGCCCCGGAGCGGGCGGAGGACTTCTTTGCCCGCCTGTGCGGGATGGGGGTCAAGACCGTCATCTGCACCGACATCTCCAAGGACGGGATGCTGGGGGGGACCAATGTGGAGCTGTACCGGGACCTGTCCCGGAGGTTCCCCCTGGACTTCATCGCCTCGGGCGGCGTGACAAGTATTTCTGACTTACAAGCTTTGAAGGAGCTGGGCCTGTACGGAGCCATCCTGGGTAAGGCCCTGTACACTGGGGCGCTGGACCTGGGAGAAGCCCTGCGGGAGGTGGAGTGAGATGGTCACCAAGCGCATCATCCCCTGTCTGGACATCAAGGACGGCCGGGTGGTGAAGGGGGTCAACTTCCTCAACCTCCAGGACGTGTCCAACCCGGTGAAGCTGGCGGACTACTACTCCCGCTCCGGGGCGGACGAGCTGGTCTTCTACGACATCACCGCCTCCTTTGAGGGCAGAAATCGAGCGGGTGCTCGCCTGCGGGGCGGACAAGGTGTCCGTCAACTCCGGGGCCATCAAGAACCCGGACCTCATCGGCCAGGCGGCCAAGCGGTACGGGGACCAGTGCGTGGTCCTGTCGGTGGACGCCAAGCGGGTGGACGGCAGCTACCACGTCTTCCTCAACGGCGGCCGGGTGGACACCGGCATGGACGCCCTGGAGTGGATCAAAGAGGGGGTGGACCGGGGCGCCGGCGAGGTGGTGGTCAACTCCATCGACACCGACGGGGTAAAGAAAGGGTTTGACCTGGAGATGCTCCGGGACGTGAGCGAGATCGTCCACGTGCCGGTGATCGCCTCCGGCGGGGCCGGGGGCGTGCAGGACTTTGTGGACTTGTTCCGGGAAATTCCCGACATGTCCGCCGGTCTGGCGGCCAGCATCTTCCACTTCGGCGAGGTGGCCATCCCCGATTTGAAACAGGTTCTGCGGGAGAAGGGAGTGTGCGTGCGGCTGTGATAGAGCTGGAGACGCTGAAATTTGACGAGAAGGGGCTCATCCCCGCCATTGTCCAGGACGCGGACACCGGGAAGGTGCTCACCCTGGCCTATATGAACCGGGAGTCCCTGAATATTTCCCTGGAAAAGAAGCTCACCTGCTTCTGGTCCCGCTCCCGGCAGGAGCAGGAGCTGTGGCTGAAGGGGGAGACCAGCGGCAACTATCAGCACATTGTGGAGCTGCGGGCGGACTGTGACAGGGACGCCCTGCTGGTGAAGGTAAAGAAAGAAGGGCCGGCCTGCCACCTGGGCACCGACTCCTGCTTTGACGGCAATCTGATATTCGAGAGCGAGGAATTTTGAGATGGAACAGCAGTTCAGCTACCAGGGGCTGTATGAGCTTCTGGAGGAGCGGAAGGAGAAGCGGCCCGAGGGCTCCTATACCACCTACCTCTTTGAGAAGGGCCTGGACAAGATCCTGAAAAAGGTGGGGGAGGAGTGCACCGAGGTGATCATCGCCGCCAAGGACCGGGACCACAAGGAGACGGTGTACGAGATCGCCGACCTGGCCTACCATGTGATGGTCCTCATGGTGGAGGCGGGCATCTCCCTGGACGAGGTGAGGGCGGAGCTGGCCAGCCGCCACGTCATCGACCACAAGGTGAAGCAGGAGAAGATGGCCTCCGATCAGATGTAAAAGGCGGAAAACAGGCGGCCGGCCCGACAGGACCGGCCGCCTGCAACGGAATGACCGCCGGGAAGAGCGGCGGTCACCCCGCCCGGCAGAAAGGCAGATACGGCGCTGGCCGTGTCTGCCTTTCTGCTTTCCTGGCCCCAGCCGCTCAGAAGCTCTGGCCGGGGTCGCGCGTGTTCTTGGGTTCCTTGCCGGTGGAGCTCTGGGGGGAAGGGGCGGTGCTCTGGTTCTGTGCCTCTGGGCCGGTGTAGCCGGGGCGCTTCATGCCTTTCTTGGCCATGGTGGATCTCCTCCTTGTCGTCGGTGATGGTCTTTAGCTGTGTTGGGAGGGAGGCCCGCCGGGGCTGTGCCGCGGGGAGACCTCTTGCCTCTAGTATGGCGGGAGCGGGGCGGATTATTCCTGGGCCGTCCAGTTTTCTCGCCGCAGTTTTTTCGTTTCCCTCTTGACATTATCGAATATCGATGATAAAGTGTAGATGAGGATAGCGATATTCGATATTGTTTCAGGAGAGGGGGCGATCCCGGTGGCCCGGGAGAAATTTCAGACTTTGACAGAGCAGATGTTCTATATCCTTCTGGCCCTCCAGGAGGAGCGGTGCGGCGCGGACGTGATGAACCTGGTGTCCCAGATCACCTGGGGGAGGGTAACGGTGGGGCCGGGCACTCTGTACAACCTGCTGGAGGACTTTCAGAGCGCCGGGATGATCGTACAGACCAAGGTGGAGGGGCGCAGGCGCAGCTACCAGATCACCCAGAAGGGGCGCGACATGCTCTGGATGGAAAAGCGCCGCCTGGAGATCATGCTGGCCGATTTTCAGCACATGACCGCGGGGCATCAGGAGACCGCCCGGGATTCGGCGGGGTGACGTCCGCCCCGCATGCCCGGGAGAGGAGGGGGACGGCAATGAAGTACAAATATGAGTATAACTGCTATGCGCCCTATCAGTACGAGGACCTGCAGGACCATCTGGAGCAGATGGCGGTCCGCGGCTGGATCCTGGAGCGGATGGACTACCATTTTCTGGTCTATCGCCGGGGCGGGGCCCAGCTGACCCGCTATGCCCTGGCCTACCACCCGGAGGTGGGGGACATGGACCACCCCCGCGCCCCCCGCCTGGAGGACTACGCGTACCTGTGCGGCCAGGCCGGATGGGAGCTGGTGGGCGGCGCTATCAGCCGGACGCCGATTTAAAGGCCGTGGTTTGGATCATCTTTTTGGGGTTTTTCCTGCTCTACTGCACCCTGCTGGTGTTTCAGGGCGACCTTCCGCCCCTGTCCAGATGGACGGCCGCCGGCGCGGCGGTCCTGTTCCTCCTGCTGATGGCCTGTCAGGCCGTCAGCATGGTCTCCCTCCAGAACTGGCTCACCGATGTCAGGCGGGCCCGGGAGGAGGGCTCCCCCGGCCCCGGCGGACGCCGCTCCCGCCTCTCCCGAGGGCTCACAGGCCTGACCCTGTGCTGGGCGGCGGGGGAGGCGGTCCTGGGCCTGCTCTGGGTGCTGGACTGCAGCTGGTTTTTGGCATTTGGAGTGCTCCTCTGGCTGCTGGCCATGGGCGGGTCTGCCTGGCTGGCGGGCAGACTGCACAGCTGGCTGCGGGAGCGGGAGTGCGCCGCCGCGCTGAAATGGGGCGTTTTCAACCTATTGGTGGTCCCGGCGGTGCTGCTTCTGGTGCTGTTCTTCCACCACTGGTTCTTTGGCCGCCTGTACCTCTGACAGGAGCGGCCCGAAGGAAAGGAGTGTTTCCATGGGGTATCGGACAGAGCGCAGCCCATTTTCTCCCCTGAATGAGGAGCAGTTCATCCGGCACCTGGAGGAGATGGCCCTCCAGGGCTGGCGGCTGGAGGAGATCCGGGGGGAGCGTCTGTGCTACCGGCAGGCGCTTCCCAGGGCGGTCCGCTACGCCCTGGCCTTTCACCCGGAGGTGGGGAACCTGGACCCGCTGCCCACCCCGTCCATGGAGTTCTATCAGGACTACTGCCGCCAGGCCGGCTGGGAGCCGGTGGCGGTGTGGAGCGCCTTCCCCCAGATCGAGGTCTACGCCAGCCTGGCGCCCGACCCGGTTCCCCTTCAGACCGAGCCCAGGGTCCGGTGGAAGGTGTTGGGGGACTGGATCGAACAGCGGCTCATCCCAAAGGCCCAGATGTCCGCGGGCCTGGGGGGACTGGTCTTCCTGTTCAACGCGTTTCTCCTGGCAATCCTCTACGATCCCCACGAGACAGACTGGGCCCTCCATATTCTGCTGCTGGCGGGGATGGGGATTTTCCTGTATCTGGTGGGCGCGTCTATTTTCGCGCTGATCCGCGCCTACCGGCTGCGGGACCAGGTGCGGCAGGCGGAGCGGGACGGGACGGACTGCCAGCTGGATCTGGTCCCGCCCTCCCGGTCCTGGAGCGTCGTGTTGTCCTATGTTGTCTTTTACGCCCTGCTGCTGTTCCTCATGTGGGTGGAGCTGACCAGGGGAGAAGGGGTCTGGGGCGCGGTCAAGGTGGTGCTCTACGTCGGCTGTGTAAGGCTGGTGTGGTGGCTGATGGACCTGGCGAAGGAGTATCTGCGCCGCTGGGGCGTGTCGCGGTATGTAAACTGGGTGCTCTACGGGGCGGTCCTGTATTTGGCGTTTCAGGCCTTCTCCCTGCTCCAGGATGTTTTTTGATGCAAACGGGGTCTGGCGGCCATGGGAAAGGAGAGGACCTGGATGAAACGGAAATACGAGCTCAACCTCTATGCGCCCTTCCAGTACGAGGACCTGCAGGACCACTTTGAAAGGATGGCCGCCAGAGGCTGGGCGCTGGAGTCCCTGGGCGGCTATTTATTCACCTACCGAAAAACGGCGGAGGCGGTCCCTCTGCGCTACGCCCTGGCTTTTCACCCCCAGGTGAGCTGGCTGGAGCCCCTGCCCACCGCCGGGCAGGAGAACTATGCGTCCTACTGCTGGCTGGCGGGCTGGGAGCTGGTGGGGACCTGGTCCAAATTTCCCCAGATCCAGGTCTATGTCACCCGGCGTGCCGATTCGGTCCCGCTCCAGACCGACCTGTCCACCCAGTGGCGGGTGCTGACCCGGTGGATGGAGGACAAGTACATAAAGCCCCTCCAGACCGAAACTGCCTTCTGCGGCATCTTTGCCCTGCTCGGCCTTCTGATCTTCGGGGCCTACCTGGCCCTGGTACCGGCGCTCCCGCTGCTCAACGTCCTGCTGGTGGGGATGATCGGCATGATACTCGCGCTGCTCCTCTGCCAGTTCATCGTGCTGGTGGAGGCCCAGCGGTGGTTCCAGGAGGCGCTGCGGGCCGAGAGGGAGGGGCGGGCCGGACCGGCGGGGCGGATATCCCGGGCCTGGCTGCTGTCCCTGGGGGTGTCCGTCGGGGCGGTCGCTCTGGGGATTCTCCTCCTTTTGTGCGCGGTCGGGGCGTTCTACGGCGCATGGACTGCCGCAAAAGCGGTTTTTGTCCTGCTGCTGTTTGCGGGACTGGGCCCTCTGGGCGTCTGCATACGGGACCTGCTGCGGCGGAAGGGGCCCTCCAGGGCGGCCAATCAGGTCATGTTCCTAGTGGCGGCGGTGGCGGCGGCCCTGCTCTACTGGTGGGTAAAACACCAGCTCCTGCCGTTTTGATTTGCCGGTGGAGCGGTCAACGCCTTGGGGGAGGCGCGTTGCCGCTCCGGGCGGCGGGAAGCAAAACAAAAGGCAACTGCTTTCGCAGTTGCCTTTTGTTTTGAGATGGACGGTTAAAATCGATATTTTCGAGCTTCAAAAGGCTCCGGGAGAGCCATCCCACCGGCCTTCTGGCCGGCGGCGCGAGTGCGCCGTACACGCGTTTTCACCGCAGGTGAAAACCTTGGCGCAGGGGCGGCTTCGCCGCCCCGAGCATTCAAATCCCGAAGGGTGGAGCCGCCCTGCGGGCGGCGGAACCCAAAACGAAAGGACATCCTTTCGGATGTCCTTTCGTTTTGGTGCGCGAGGCGGGA
>CASEKM010000262.1 GCA_949288405.1 uncultured bacterium
ATGTACACGGCGCGTCCAGGAGGCCGCGCCCTACAGCTCAGCAACAGCCGCCACCTGCTCGGACAAGTCAGGCGCGGAATTGAAACCGCGGCACTTGAAATTTTCCTCCTGCCTAGGGCCCGGTGGCCCGGAAGAAATTGCGGAGGCCACTCAAATTTTGCGCGCCGGAAATATTGCAAAACCTAACAAGTACGCGTCCCCCGTAATAGGGGTCTGGGGAAAGGCGACTATGGGCACGCTAGTGCCCATCGGAGCCGTCCCCAGCGGCGTTTTGGTGACTTTGCCGCCGCGGGCAAAGTCACTCGCCGCCCGCAGGCGGCGAAATCCCCACGAATATCCCTCTTCCTTGACAGCCACCTATAAACCCAGTACAATTTCCCTGGAGATAAAAACACAGGGCGGTTGGTAGTCCGCCCGCGGGCCGCGCTCCCGTCAGTAACCGGCCCTCCCGGGGCGTCCGTTCTCCATATCTTTTGGATATGGAAGGCAGCTGGTCTGGAGCGCCGCGCCCGGCGCTCCGCCCGGAAGCGGGCGGAACAGGAGGAACAATTCCGGCTCCGGCAGCAGAAAAAGCGCGAAAAACGGCGCGGTCATTAGACCGCGCCGTTTTGATTGGCTCAGATTAAATGACTCCGGCCAGCACCAGGGCAAACACCACGAAGGTGGCCAGCAGGGCCAGGGAGAACAGCAGGAAGCCCGCGCTGCGTGTTTTCCCCTGCCCGCTCTGGGACTGGGGCACCAGGCCGGCGCGGCGCAGAGCGCCCACCACCGGGGGATAGAGCAGCAGGGTGGCCGCCATGTTCATGCCCCCCTTGGCCAGGTTAAAGGGGAAGAACACCGGCAGCAGCAGGTCGGCCACGGCCTCCCGGGGCATCCCCTGGTAGATGGGGGTGACCAGGTAGTTCCACAGCAGCATCACCGCCACCAGGCACACCACGCCGCAGGCCAGGCCGATGACCGCGCCCTTCTTGGTGTGCATTTTCTTGTACAGGAAGGAGGCGGTGCAGCAGAAGGCACAGGTGGCCAGAGCGTTCATCAGGAAGCCCCAGGGGCCGGTGGTGCTGATGGTGATCATCTCGATGAAGGCCACCAGGATGGAGATGATGGCGGCGGCGAAGGGACCGAAGGTGAAGCCGCCGATGCAGATGATGACGTCCTTGAAGTCGAAGTCCAGGAAGCCGTACACACTGGGCATGCTCTTGGACAGGAGCATCACGATGTAGGCGATGCCGGTGAGCATGGCCATGGACACCAGGGTGCGGGTATCCATTTTGGCGCGGGGGGGATTTTGAACCAGAGAGGGTGCAGACATAAAAAACACTCCTTTTGTTTTTTGGTACCCCTGAAAGAGCATGTCTTCCAGGAGCCAAAACAACACAAGGAGGTGCGCGATTGTTTTGCCACACATCTTCTTCCATCCGGACTGTAACCGTTGGTCCCGGAGTTTCACCGGGTCAGCGGGCGCTCGCCATTTCAAAGCGCCCGGTCGCGGACTGTACCGCCAGTGGGGAATTTCACCCCGCCCTGAAGACATTCATTCAGTTGTCCACCTCCCATTATACGCATTTCCGAGAAAAATGCAACCCCCAGTTCCTGCCTGGAGTAGAACAAAAATTCGATTCTCGTTGACTTCCCGGCGGTTTTGGGCTACAATGGCGGTACCCAAGGAGAAGAGGAGGGGCCCGGATGGACGAACGGCACACCTGCTGCTTTACCGGGCACCGCCCGGACAAGCTCCCCTGGGGTACCCGGGAGGAGGACCCCCGCTGCGTGGCCCTGAAGGGGCGCATCGCCGCCGCGCTGGAGGAGGAGTACGCCGCCGGCGTCCGGCACTTCATCTCGGGCATGGCCCGGGGGGCCGATCTGTACTTCGCCGAGGCGGTGCTGGCGCTGCGGGCGCGCCGCCCTGGGGTGACCCTGGAGTGTGCCCGCCCCTGTGAGAGCCAGGCGGACCGCTGGCCGGAGGGGGAGCGGGAGCGCTACCGCTCCATTCTGGAGCGGTGCGACTATGAGACCCTGGTGCAGCACCACTACGACCGGTTCTGCATGATGCGCCGCAACCGGTATATGGTGGACCGCTCCGCCCGGCTTCTGGCGGTCTACGACGGCGTCCCCCAGGGGGGGACGGCCCAGACCCTGGCCTATGCCCTGCGGAAGGGGCTCCACGTCACCCTGTTAGAGCTGGAGTGAGGATACGTCTATGAATACACTGATGCACATCTGCTGCGCTCCCTGCGCCAACCGGCCCATCGACCTGCTGCGGTCGGAGGGGGTGCCGGTGACCGGATTTTGGTTCAACCCCAACATCCACCCCTACACCGAGTACCAGGCCCGAAAGCGCACCCTGGAGGAGTATTCCAAGGAGATCGGGATGAAGCTGGTCATCGGCGGCACCTATGACCTGAGGACCTTCATCACGAACGTGGCGGACAACATCGACGGCCGCTGCGCCTACTGCTACCGGGTGCGGATGGAGGAGACCGCCCGGTACGCCGCAGAAAACGGCTACGATTCCTTTACCACCTCCCTGCTGATCTCTCCCTACCAGAACCACGAGGCTATCCGGGCCACGGCCCAGGCCATGGGGGAGAAGTACGGGGTGGAGTTCCTGTACCGGGACTTCCGGCCCCTGTTCCAGGCGGGGCAGGAGTTTGCCCGGGCGCACGGGTTTTATATGCAGAAGTACTGCGGGTGTATCTTCAGCGAGGAGGACCGGTACATGGCCGCCAAGCGGAAGAAAAAAGAGCGGCAGCAGGCCGCCGGTTAGATCATTGGATGAGAAGAGGGCCCCGTCATGT
>CASEKM010000263.1 GCA_949288405.1 uncultured bacterium
ACCGTCTGAAGGTGGAGGGCCGCACCGTCCGGGTGTTGGAAAATGCAGAATGCAGAATGCAGAATGCAGAATGATCTTTCGTTCTGCGGAATCTTTATTTACAAGTTCCAGCTCTTTTGTGGGTTCCCCGCCCCGCAGGGGCGGGGAACCCCACGGAAAAATTGGGAATTTTACAAGCGAAACACGCGGTGTAACTGACGGAAGTGGAATGGACCACGGGGAGCATCGCCGTGGAAATTTGCCGACCGTCTGGGCGCACCGTTTTCAAACATACGGTGCGCCCTTTTTGCCGGGGTCACCGCAGAAAAGGAGGTCCTTATGTCCATCCAGACCATTCTGGCAGCGGGATTCTGCCTGCTGGGCGGCGTCCTGCTTCTCATCGCCGGTCAACTGTTCCACAGCGACCTGCCCGCCATTTTCGGCCTGCTGCTGACCCTGATGGGCGCCATCCCCCTGGTGATCCAGCTGGCCAAGAGCTGGTTCGCCTGGTACTGTAAATTTCCTATTTCCCCCACAGACAACCCCAAAAAGGAGGACTAACCAAATGGAAACCCTGGATCTCAACAAAATTCTGAACAGCCACCCCTATCCCGGCCGGGGCATTGTCCTGGGCCGCTCCGCCGACAACCAAAAGGCGGTCATCGTCTACTTCATCATGGGCCGCAGCGAGAACAGCCGCAACCGCATCTTTGAGGCGGTGGAGGACGGCATCCGCACCAAGGCCTTTGACGAGAGCAAGATGGTGGACCCCTCCCTTATCATCTACCACCCGGTGCGCGCCCTGGAGGACGGCACGGTCATCGTCACCAACGGGGACCAGACCGACACCATCCGGGACGGTCTGCTGGCGGGGGAGAGCTACATCCAGGCCCTGCGGACGCGGTGCTATGAGCCGGACGGCCCCAACTACACCCCCCGCATCTCCGGCGTGCTGAACCGGGACGGCTCTTTCTGCCTGTCCATTCTGAAGTCCGCCGACGGAGACCCCTCCTGCAACCTCCGCTACTTCTACGAGTACGACGCCCCCCTGGCGGGAGAGGGCCGCTTCATCCACACCTACCAGGAGAACGCCGAGCCCCTGCCCTCCTTTGAGGGGGAGCCCCGCCGGGTGTCCGTCACCGCCCCCAACGCCAAGGCCCTGGCCGATGAAGTTTGGGCCAACCTGAACGAGGACAACAAGGTGTCCCTGTTCGTCCAGTACATCGACCTGGCCTCCGGCGGGAAGGATACCGTTATCCTCAACAAGCACGTGTAACTGACCCGCGCCCATTCCATGCAGAGGCGGCCAAAGGCCGCTTACGTCCACACAGAAAAGGAGTCCCCTATGGCACTGACCGACCCCATCCGGCAATTCCAAGCCGAGCGCGCCCACATCCCCTTTCAGCCCCCGGTCCTCTGCACCGCCGAGGCCTTTCCCCTGCTGCTGGCGGGCGTGCCCGCCCTGCGGAAGGTCCCCGGTCTGGCGGACATGGAGGCGGCGGGGGAGGAATATTTCACCTCTATCCCCTACTGCCTCAGCCGGGAGGACCGTGAGCAGACCCGGGCGCATCTGCGGGAGGTCTACGGGATCACCAGCCGGGACAGCCTGATGGCATTTTGTCAAAATGAGCTGTGGGTCCACCCGGAGTATCTGGACTTCGAGTCCTTCTGGGAGGAGCGGCCCAACTTCTCCTGGAGCGATCTGAACCCCTCCGCACAGGCGTTTTTCCAACGGCTGTCCGACTTCGCTCGGCAGTTCCAGCCCTTTGTGGGCCGCCGGGGCTTCCTGGCCTGGGACATCAGCGAGACCCTGGGTCAGCTGCGCGCCGCCTGCGCCTGTGACCTGATCTCCCCTCAGGAGTATCGGGAGCTGTCCCAGCCCTGGGCCGATCAGGCCGCCGCCTTCCACAGCTGGGAGGAGTACGCGGTGGGTCTGGTGTGCGGGGCCGCCTACTGGGCCTTCCGCATGGGAGGGAACCACGGGGCGGAGGACGCCGCCGCCTATCTGGACCTGAACCTGCGCCTGGTGCGGCAGCTTTTGAACAGCAAACAGGCCTGGGCGGGCCGCATGTGGTACCGCCCCCAGGGAGGAAAAGCCTACAAGCTGTCGCCCCCGGAGATGCGGGAGCTGCTGCGGGACTGGGAGGGCCCGGAGGGCTGTCTGGCCACCGACCAGATCACCGTCCAGGGGAAGAAGGTGGGCTGGTGCTACCGGGAGAAGCCCGACGAGGGCTACCCGGACAGCGGCTGGCGGTTCTTCTCTGGGGAGGAGAGCGATGAATATGTGAACGACCCCCACAACACCGGGGTCTACCAGCTGAACACCATCTGCAACTATGACCCGGACATCATCCCCCTGCTCACCGCCCCCTATGGCACCGCCTACGCCCGGGGAGAGGACGGAAAGTTTTACGCCGAACCCTTTGAGGCGCCGGAGGAGCCCTAACCGTCTTGCATATACAAACGTAGGGGCGCACAGCGTGCGCCCGCCCTCTCGTATTTCTCAAAACGGGCGCATGATGTGCGCCCCTACATCCCTCTCCCATAACCATAATACCAAATATAGAAAGGATGACCTGCCATGACCGAACTGGAACTGAAATACGGCTGCAACCCCAACCAGAAGCCCGCCCGTATCTTTATGGAGGAGGGCGAGCTGCCCCTGAAGGTGCTCAACGGCAAGCCTGGGTACATCAACTTCATGGACGCCCTCAACTCCTGGCAGCTGGTGAAGGCCCTGAAAAAGGCCACCGGCCTGCCCGCCGCCGCCTCCTTCAAGCACGTCTCCCCCGCCGGGGCCGCCCTGGGCCTGCCCCT
>CASEKM010000264.1 GCA_949288405.1 uncultured bacterium
GCTGGGGGAGGTGCTGGGCCGGTATGAGGCCCAGGGCCAGCGGGAGGCCATCGCCCAGTCCCGCTCCGCCCTGGAGCGGGCCCGCCGCCGGGCGGAGGAGGAGAAGGCCCGCATGGGCCGGGTGTACCAGGCCCTGGGCCTCACCGGCGGCGGTTTTCTTGTGATTTTGCTCCTGTGAGGGACTACAATACGAAAGAGGGATGGACATGGAGGTAGACCTGATTTTCCGCATCGCGGCCATCGGGATCCTGGTGGCGGTCCTGAACCAGGTGCTCAGCCGGGCAGGCCGGGACGAGCAGGCCATGATGACCACTCTGGCCGGCCTGGTGGTGGTGCTGATGATGGTGGTGCAGGAGATCGCCCACCTGTTCGACCTGGTGAAGGACCTGTTCGGGCTATGACGGAGCTGATGCTGAAGGGCGCCGCCGTGGCGGTGACCGCCGCGCTGTGCGCCGGTGTGGTCCGGCGGGGCGCGCCGGAGATAGCCCTGGTCCTGTCCCTGGCGGCGGGGGTCTGGGTGCTGCTCAGCGCCGCGGACAGCCTGGCGGCGGTGGCCGCCCTCATGGAGGAGCTCTCCCAGCTGGCCGGGCTGGACCGGAGCGTGGTGGAGCCGGTGTTCAAGACGGTGGTGCTGTCCATTCTCACCAAGCTGGCCGCCGAGGTGTGCCGCTCCGCCGGAGAGGGGGGCATCGCCGCCGCGGTGGAGACGGCGGGGACGGCGCTGGCCCTGGCCGCCGCCCTCCCCCTGGTGCGGGGGGTGCTGGAGCTGATGCGGGGGGTGCTGGCATGAGGCGGCTGCTCTGGGCCCTGGCCCTTCTGCTCCCCCTGGTCCTCCTCCCCGCCGCGGGGGCGGAGCTGTCCTTCCCCCAGGCGGACCAGGTCCTCCGGGAGGCGGAGAACTACGGGGTGACGGAGGCGGACAACCTGGGCGGCGGCGTCCAGAGCATCCTGGACGCGGGACTGGACCAGCTGGGCGGCATGCTCCGCCGGAGCCTGTCCACCGGGGTGAAGCTGCTGGCGGTGGTCCTGCTGTGCGGGATGGCGGAGAGCGCCGCCCTGGGCGGGGACCGGGGCGGCCTGCAGGCGGTGGAGCTGGCGGGTGCCCTGGCAGTGACCGCCCTGACGGTGAGCGACATGGATGCCATGATCGGCCTGGGCCGGGAGGCCATCGGCCGCATGGATTCCTTCGCCGGTCTCCTCCTCCCCGCCATGGCCGCCCTCACCGCCGCCACCGGCGGCGTCACCGGGGCGGCGGTGCGGCAGGGCGTGACGGTGCTCTTCTCCGACCTGCTGATCTCCGCCATTGACCGGCTGCTGGTCCCCCTGCTGTACGCCTATGTGGCCGCCTGCTGCGCCTGCGCCGCCCTGGACAACGAGGGGCTGCGCAAGGTGGCCGCCCTGATCAAGGGGACCATCACCGCCCTCCTCACCGCCGGACTGCTGGTCTTTGTGGGGTACCTCACCGCCAGCGGGGCCATCGCCGGGTCGGCGGACGCGGCGGCGGTCAAGGCGGCTAAAATGACCATCTCCCGGGCGGTGCCTGTGGTGGGCGGCATCCTGTCCGACGCGGCGGAGACTGTGCTGGCTGGGGCCGGCGTGCTCCGGGGGACGGTGGGGGCGGCGGGGATGCTGGTGGTGCTGGCCATCTGCATCGCCCCCTTTCTCCAGCTGGCCATTCAATATCTCACCTACAAGGGGGCGGCGGCGTTGACCGGGACCGTGGCAAGCGGCAGTCTGAGCAGGCTGATGGACAGCATCGGGGGCGCCTTCGGGCTGATTTTGGGGATGACGGGCAGCTGCGCCCTCATCCTCCTGTTCAGCATCGTCTCCGCGGTGTCGGCGGTGGTGTCAGGATGATGGCGCTGCTGCAGGCCTGGCTCACCGGCATCACCGCCGCCGCCATCCTGTGCGCCCTGGCCGACAGCCTGATGCCCCAGGGAGCGGTGCGAAAGGCGGGAAAGCTGGCGGGCGGCCTGGTGATGCTGGCGGCCATCCTGCGCCCCCTGGTGTCCCTGGAGGCCATCTCCCCCCAGGCGCTCTGGGCGGACCTGTCCAGCCAGACCGCCCTCCAGGCCCAGGCCCTGGAGGAGACCCGGGATGAGGCCGTGAAAGCCATCATAGAGGAGGAGCTGGCCGCATATATTTTGGACAAGGCGGCCGGGCTCGGGGTCTCCTGCACGGCGCAGGTCACCTGCCGCCCGGGAGAAAACGGGGTGCTCCTCCCGGAGCAGGCCGCCCTGCGGGGGGCCTTCACCCCGGAACAGCAGGAGGCCCTGGCCCAGGTCCTGGAGGAGGAGCTGGGCATCCCCAGGGCCCGGCAGAGCTTTCAAACTGAGGAGGGGTCGCCGTGAATCTATCCTGGCTCAGGGGGGCGCTCCCCCCGGTGCAAAAGCTGTGGGACCGCTTCCGGTACGTACTGCTGGTGCTGGCGGCGGGGGTGCTCCTCCTGCTCCTCCCCCTGGACGGCGGCGGGGAGGGGCGGGAGGCCCCCGCCCAGGAGGCGCTCCAGGAGGCCTTCTCCCTGGAGGAGTTTGAGGAGAAGCTCTCCGACACCCTGTCCCAGATCCAGGGGGCGGGGGAGGTGCGGGCGGTCCTCTCCCTGAGGGGAGGCAGCCGCCAGGTGCTGGCCCAGGACACCCAGCGGGGGGCGGACGGGGACGCCAGCGCCGCCACCGTCACCCTCAGCCAGGGGGGCGGCAGCCAGACCGTGGTCCCCCTCCAGACCCTGGCCCCCCAGTTCCAGGGGGCCCTGGTGGTGTGCCCCGGGGGAAACGAATC
>CASEKM010000265.1 GCA_949288405.1 uncultured bacterium
GCCTCCGCCGGTGGCATAGAGGCCGCCCGCTCCCGGGCCAGGGCCTCCCCCTCCGGGGCCCGGGGCTGGTCGGTGGAGCCGATGTACTGTTTTTTCAAATTGCCGGGGGTGATGCTGTGGCGAATGAGAAGTAGTTCCATAAGAGTTCCTTTGCTTGGTTATTTGCGGCCCTCTGTAGGGCGCGAGAAGGTGAATAAGAGAAGCTGGCATGAGCCACGACCCGGCGCGCCGCATTTCACAAGCGCGCATCCGGCTCAAAAGGGAGGACGCATAGGCAATGTTATTTAAGTTAAGGGCTCTGCACAAAAGCCTCCCTTGTGAAAGGGAGGCCGATTCCCCCTGTCAGGGGGAAATGGCCGAAGGCCAAAGGGGGTAGGGAGGACCGCCGAAGGCGGTGGAGGGATTCCGAATTACGAAAACTTTTTGCTCAACGGAATCCCCCACCCGGCTTCGCCGGGAGCCCCCTTTCACAAGGGGGCCTGGGGGGGGAGGGGCAATTCCCTACCCCCTTTGTCCCTTCGGGACATCTCCCCCTGATAGGGGGAGTCGGCCTTTCACAAGGGGGCCAATGAGCTTGCCTCTCTAACTAAATGATATTGGACACACAGGTCTGCCCCTACTTCAGCCGCATGGGGATGCCGCAGGTCACCCGGTACACCGCCTGTGCCTGTTCGGCCAGAGCGCAGCACAGCCGGCCCACCGCCTCCCGCCGGTCCCGGTCCGCCCGGTCCATGGGGATGACCCCGCAGCCCACCTCCCGGCAGACCACCACCTCCCGCCGCAGCAGGTCCTCCAGGGGCGGCAGGGGGTCCAGGTCCTCCAGCCCCCACAGCACGGGGGCATCCTCCTGAAAAACTGGGGACATCTGTTCCCAGGCATACCCCAGGGTCTTATGTACAAAATCCCGCTTTCCAGCCCCCAGGCCGCCCACAACGAAGATCATAGCGCCTCCCAGCTCCGGGCCAGCACCAGACCGGCCAGGGTACAAAACTCGCACCGCTGCAAAAACCACCCGGACAGGTCCCCGGTGGTGCCGCCGAACTCCCGCTTTGCGGTGCGGACATAGTGGACAAAGGTCAGATACCCCGCCGCCGGGGCGAACAGATCGGGGATTCCCACCCCTCCCAGGGCGGCGGCGCACAGACCGCTCCCCAGCAGGAGCAGCCACCGGGCAGGGGACCGCTCCCCCTCTGTCACCGAGGCCAACATCCCTTCCCCCCGGGCGTTGGGCAGGGACAGGGCCCCGAAGGCGGACAGGCACCGGCTGAACACCGGCAGCAGCGCCAGGGCGGGCCGAAGCTCCGCCCCCGCCAGCTGGCTCCACAGGCCGCAGGTGAGCAGCAGGAGCAGGGCGCAGTGGATTACCGCAAAGGCCCCCACGTGGGAGTCCTTCAAGATCTCCAGCTTCCGCCCCCGGCTCCGGTGGGAGGACCGGGCGTCCCACACGTCGCAGAAGCCGTCCAGGTGGATGCCCCCCGTCACCCAGATGGGGACGGCGGTGAGAATGGCCCCGGTGAGCAGGCCGTTGAGCCCCAAAAGCCGGGACAGCCACAGGGCCAGCACCTCCAGCCCCCCCACCGCCAGCCCCACCAGGGGGAAGGCGTAGAGGACGAGGGCCCGGCTCCGGCTCTCCCAGTTCAGCCTGGGCATGGGGATGCGGGAGTACAGGGAAAACGCCATCCCGATGGCGCGAAGGGCCGTCATGCCGTCTCCCCCTTCCAGATGACGGGCAGGCCGCACACCACCTCCGCCACTAAATCTCCCTGGGCGGCCAGCGTCCGGTGGAGCCGGGCCGTCAGGTCCAGATAGGCGGCGGTCTCCGGCGGGTAGCCCTCCCCGTCCCGGTGGAGGTCACAGCTCACCACGATCAAATGCTCCGCCCGCCCCCGCAGGTGCTGAAGCCCCGCCCAGATCCGGGAGAAGGCCCCCTCCGGGTCCAGGGGGTCACAGGAGAACAGCTCGTTTGCCGCCAGATTGCCCAGGTCCTCCAGCAGCACCGTCCCCCCCTCCGGCAGGGGACAGCCCGCCAGGTTTCGGGAGCGCTCCCAGGTGCGAAAGCCCTTCCCCGCCCGAAGGGCGCGGTGGCGCCGGATGCGCGCCTCCGCCTCCCCGCCAGCGGGCTCCATGGTGGCCAGATAGAGCAGCTCCCCCCGCCGGGGCAGGGAGAGGGCCAGCCGCTCCCCGTACTCGCTCTTGCCGCTGGCCGCCCCGCCGAAGATCAGGGCGGTCATGGGGCGGCCTCCGGGGACAGGCGGGCGGGGACCGTCTCTCCGTCCGGGCGGTAGGCGCCGATGCCCATGCCGCCGAAGGTGGTCATGTCCCGGTACACCGCCAGGGCCATATCCAGCAGGGGCATGAGGGCCACCGCCCCGGTGCCCTCCCCCAGGTGGAAGCCCCCGTCCAGAAGTGGGTCCAGCCCCAGGGCCTCCAGCAGCCGCTGCCCGCAGGGCTCCGAGGGCCGGTGGCTGGGCAGCAGGGCTTTCCCGGCGTTGGGACACAGCCGCACCGCCAGCAGCCCGGCGGCGGCGGAGATGGCCCCGTCCAGGATCACCGGGAGGTTCCGGGCGGCGCAGCCCAAATAAAATCCGGTCATGGCAGCAATGTCAAGTCCGCCCACCTTACAGAGCACGTCTATCGGGTCGCCCGGGTCGGGCCGGTTCACCGCCAGGGCGGTCTCCACCGCCCGGCGCTTGCGGGCCAGGCCCGCGTCCGACAGGCCGGCCCCCCGGCCCACCGCCTCC
>CASEKM010000266.1 GCA_949288405.1 uncultured bacterium
ATCCTGAACTGCCGGCCGGGGACGGTCCGCTCCCGCCTGTCCCGGGCCCGGGAGCGGCTGCGGGAGCTTTTGGACCCGAAATAGGCTTATATTTCATAACAAAAAGGAGCATCGGCATGGAATCCTACAAATCGTATTTCGACCGGCAGACCGTCTCGCCGGAGCTGCACGAAAAACTGCTGGCCATCGGCCGGCAGCCCCGGACAGAGCGGCGGCGCAGACCGCTCTCCCCCGCCTGGAAAAAGTGGGCCGCCCTGGCCGCCTGCTGCGCTCTGGCCCTGGGGCTGGGGCTGTGGCGGCTGTCCGCCCCAGGGGAGACGGGAAGCGGCGCCTGTGTTCCCCCTGCCGTCTCCTCCCCGCCGGAGGATTCCTCTTCCTACAGCGGGGAGAACCGGGAATCCGGCTTTCAGGTGGAAGGTTCTGAAACGACAGGCACGGCCTTCCTGCCCGCCATTCCCTACATCCACTATCCGGACGTAGGGGACCTCCCGGCGGCGGACACCTCCCCCAGCCGCATGATGCTGGCGGGCTCCTATTCCGTGGAGCTGAGCTAGGAGGCGGTGCAGAAGCTCGTCACCGCTCCGGAAACCGATATCGTCGTATGCGCCATCGTCGGAACCGGGGACTTCTTCCTGTCCGGCTCCGCCCTGTACGACGGAGAGGGGGAGCTGCTGTGGCTCACCCTCAAGGGGGACAGCGCCGCTCAGGCGCTCTCCTTCACCCTCACCCTGCGCCCGGGGGAGCTGCCCTTCCAGTGCGGCCTCTACTCCGATCTGGAGACCACCCACGTCAACGGCACCCCCGTCACCGGCTGGAGCCGCAGGGAGGACCTCAACGGCGACGGCGTTCCGGACGCCCGGTGCGTCAGCGAGTTCATGGCCGGGGAGGTGGGGGTACGCTTTGAGGCGGCGTGTACCGCCGGAGAGGACTCTATGGATGCCGCCGCCTGGTACAGCGCCCTGCTGGTGGGCCAGACGCTTTCCGGCGGCGTGTATCTGGGGGACCTGCTCACCAACGGGGAGGTCCCGGCCTGGCGGGAGGAGACGTTCTCCTGTCTGGAGCAGGCCCGGGAGCAGGCCGCCTTCGCCCCCTATCTGCCGGAGACGGACATCCCCGGCTATGGGGAGTTTTACGCCGCCCTGTCCTATCAGGAGGGGGTGCGGGACCGCCTCTCCGTCCACTGGCACCGGGGGTACGACGATGTGAGCATTGCCGTCTCCCTGCCCGAGGGGGAGCTCTCCTATGCCCTGGCGGACCCGGACCGGCCGGAGGAGTACGACCTGCGCCTCTACCCCATCCCCTGGAGCGAGAGCGTGCCGGAGGAGCACCGGGACACGGTGAGCATGCCCGCTTTCCGGGCGGAGGACCTGACCCCGGCGGTGGTGGAGGCCCGGGGCCGTGAGCACGACACCGGGGGCATGACCTACTCCTTTGGCGTGCTGCACCCCAGCGGCGCGCTGGTGGAGTACCGCTGCGACGGCCTCACGGCGGAGCAGGTGTGGGCCCTGGCCGCCCCTTGAAAATTTCTCTCCCGTCCTGGATATCTCCCCCCTCTTATGGTACAATAGCGGCATTGAAGCTCCGGCCCCGCGCCGCTGAGAAGGAGGAGACCCATGTCCGGCAAAGAGGAATTTATTGAAATTTTCAAAGAGAAGATCACCCGCCCCGGGGCGGACGCCCTGCTGAACTATCTGGAAAATAAAAGCGACTTTTTCACCGCCCCCGCCTCCGCCCGGTACCACCTGGCCTGCGAGGGGGGCCTGTGCGAGCACAGCCTGAACGTGTACCACTGTCTTGTGGACTACCTGCAGCGGGAGCGGGTCCAGGAGCTCTACGGCCTGGAGTACGGCGAGGAGACCGTGGCGGTGGTGGCCCTGCTCCACGACGTGTGCAAGGTGGGGTGCTATAAAAAGGGCTTCCGCAACGTGAAAAACGACGCCACGGGCCAGTGGGAGCGGGTGCCCACCTACACCTTCGACGACCCCCTGCCCTACGGCCACGGGGAGAAGAGCGTGTACATCGTCAACGGCTTCATCCGCCTCACCCGGGAGGAGGCCATGGCCATCCGCTGGCACATGGGCTTCTCCGGCACCGAGGACCCCCGCACCGTGGGCCAGGCCCTGCAGAAGTACCCCCTGGCCTTCGCCCTGGCCACCGCCGACATGGAGGCCAGCTACTTTCTGGAGGGGGATCAGTGACGCCCATCCGGCCGTCCCAAAAAATTCACAATGTTCCGGTTGAAAATCGGGGCGCGATATGGTAAAGTTAGTACAGGAACAAGGGACAGGGTCCCTGTAACATCCATTAAGGAGTGATTCAACATGATTCGAGTCATCATGGGTAAGAAAGGCACCGGCAAGACCAAGCAGATGATCGACATGATTAACGAGGCTGTTCAGAGCGAGCACGGTAATGTCGTCTGCATTGAGAAGGGCAACAAGCTGACCTTCGATATCCATTATCAGATCCGGCTGGTGGATTCCAGCGAGTACGATGTGGCCAACTTCACCGCCATGAAGGGCTTCATCTCCGGCCTGCACGCCGGCAACTACGACATCACCCACATCTTCATTGACAGCCTGACCAAGATCGTCCCCTCCGAGGGCTACAATGAGGTGGAGAACTTCCTCAACTGGCTCAACAACTTCGGTGAGAAGAACGGCATCAAGTTCACCATCACCATCAGCGACGAGCCCGACCTGGCCCCCGAGGGCATCAAGCAGTATTTCTGATCCGGCATACGCGCGCGGTCGCCCTTGTGGGCGGCCGCGCTTTCTTGTCCGGTTTTTGGGACAGTACCCGTTTTTTTTGCCGATTCCCCCGCTCCCCCCTCTTGACAGTCCGGGGGAGACGGGGTATTATATTGCCACGGGATAGAACATTTGTTCTATTTCAGGCTACCCTAATCCGCCCCGGCCGACCCGCGCAGCTGCCGGGGACCAAAATCGACCATCGGGCCGGTTTTGCCGCAGGGGACCCAGACCGGCCCGGGGAAAACGGGCCCTGCACAGCGGCGCGCCGGGTCGCCGCGCCCTGCCAAGTGAGTGGAACGCTAGACGCCTGCGGGCGTACACTGTGCGTCCCTACAGTTTTCACAGAGACGGTCCCATAATCCCGTAGGGGAGGCCCTTGGGCCTCCCGCTGGAGCCCTAAGCATCCCCGTCTGTAGGGGCCGCCGCCTTCGGCGGCCCGCGCGGACACACTTAAAGGGAACCATCCAAGGCCCCCTTGTGAAAGGCCGGCTCCCCTTATCAAGGGGAGATGT
>CASEKM010000267.1 GCA_949288405.1 uncultured bacterium
AGGACCCGGCGCGGCCGCGGCCTGTTTTTTAAATTTTACGTCTTTTTGGTGTTCTGCTCCGCCATTGTGGTGGGCCTGTACATCGCCCACGCCCTGCTGGTCCAGCCCCCCGCCATCCCACAGCCGGAGGCCCCGGACGCCGCCGGAGAGCCCAGCGTGGTGACCCCCGTGAGCGACCCGGAGGACCCCAACGCCCTGGTGCGCCGGGACGGGGTGTATAACTTCGTCCTGCTGGGCAAGGACGTGGACAGCAGCAACACCGACACCATCATCCTGGTGAGCTTTGACACCGTCCAGGGGAAGATCGGCATGATCTCCATTCCCCGGGACACGGCGGTGAACCGCACCTGGACCACTCAGACCGCCAAAATCAACTACGCCTACCACAACGGCGGCCCCGATGTGCTCATGGAGGAGATCCAGCAGACCTTCGGAGTGCCGGTGGACTACTACGTCCACGTGGACCTGAAGGGGTTCATCGCCCTGGTGAACGAGCTGGACGGCGTGGACATCGAGGTTCCCCTGGACATGAACTACGACGACCCGGTGCAGGGCCTGCACATCCACTTCAGCGCCGGCTATCAGCACCTGGACGGCCAGGAGACCATGGAGGCGGTGCGCTACCGCCACGACAACAAGAGCAGCCCCAACTACATGTCCAACCAGTGGTACACCGACGTGCAGCGGGGGGAGTTCCAGCGCCAGGTGCTGGTCACCCTGGCCAAGAAGGTGGTCTCCTGGAACTCCCTGACCAAGGTGACCTCCTTCCTGGACATCTTCAACTCCTACGTGGAGACCAACCTCCCCGCCGACGATATGCTCTACTTCGCCGAGCAGGCCCTGAAGCTGGACCTGTCCACCGCCGTTCAGCAGGGCAGCCTCACCGGCCGGGGGGACGGGCGCATCCCCGGCTATAAGTGGGGAGGCACCACCAACTACGTCTATCAGGCGGAGGACATCCTGCCCACCCTGAACCAGCTGGTCAACCCCTACACCCGGGACCTGACCGCCGACGACCTGGACCTGCCCACGGCGGGATGACCCGCCTTCCGCCAAACAGCGAAAAACCCGCCCGGAACCCAAGGTTCCGGGCGGGTTTTCTGCTGTTGCCGGGTCACGCCTGGGGCGGCTGGAGCCGGGTGCCGCACTTGGTGCAGAACATGGCCCCCTCCATCACCGCCGCGCCGCAGCTGGGACACACCGGGCCGGCGGGCTCCTCCCGCCGGGGCAGCTCGGGCAGGGCGGCGCTGCACTTGCAGCAGAAGCTGGCGTCGCTGGGGTTCTCATAGCCGCAGCTGGGGCACACCTTGATCTGGCGGATGCGCTGGATGTCCGCCTTGATCTGGTCCATCTCCGCCATGGCCGCGTCGATCTCCCCGCACAGGGGGGCCAGCGCCTCCTCCGGCTGGCCCCTGTGGAGGGCGTAGTACTGCTCGCCCACCTTGGCGTACAGCTCCTGAACGGCCTTGTTCAGCTCCCCGGTGCGCATGTTGAGCTTGGTGATGTCGGCCAGCTCATTGGCCTTCTGCATGGTCTTCTGCCCCGTCTTGGACAGCTTCGCCCCCAGATCGTCCAAAAATGCCATTCTGATCGCTCCTTTTCTTCCGCGAAGTCCTCCGCGGCGTGTTGTCCTCCGCCCAGGGCGGAAATTACAGGTTATTTTCAGCCCTATTATACGGGATTTCTCCCGTCATTTCAACTAAAATCGACGGCGGAGGGGAAAATCCAGGTGTGCAGCCTGCAAAAACGGGCCGGGCGGGCCGCTCCGCCCCTGTGGTGGAGAACGGCCGCTTTTCCGCTTTTCATTTTCCGGCTTTTGTGCTAGACTGTTTACAAGATTTTTCCGGCTGGACAAGAAAGGCGGGATCGAACGATGTATGAAAAGCAGATCCGAACCATTACCGCGCAGGTAGCCGAGGCGCTGGCGGAACAGCGGCTGCCCTTTGCCAAGGATAAGAAGACCGCCATGGCCCTGCTGCGCACCCCCGGCTGGGCGGAGGAGCTCTCCCAGCTGCTGCCCATCCGCCGCCGTCTGGAGTGCGGGGAGGTGCTGGAGCTGTGCGCCCCCATCCTGCCCAAGCTGTCCCCCGCCCCGGAGGACGGCTGGCTGGCCTTCTGCTACCGGTATGTGCGCTCCCTTCTCTACCCCGAGGGGAACTTCGCCCCCGACGCCGCCGAGTACGAGGACGGGGCCCGGTTCTTCCTCACCGTCCTCCAGACCCTGCTGGACCTGGAGCGCCAGGCCATGCCCTTCGACCCCCTGGTGGACTTCCAGTTCCTCACCTATGAGGAGTACCGGGACTGCGACTGCGGCCGGGAGTACGAGCGCTTCCTCTACCACTTCCGCACCGAGTATGTGTACGAGCTCATGCGCCTGGGGGCGGAGGTCACCCCCTTCCGCACCCTGGGCCACATCGCCGGGGTCCACCACATCGCCATGACCGCCGCCCGGGGCCTCCAGGCCGCCGGGGTGGATGTGGACCTGGCTCTGGTCTCCGGGGCCGCCGCCGCCCACGACATCGGCAAGTTCGGCTGCCGCCCCGGGGAGCGGGTGCCCTACCTCCACTACTACTACACCGACCAGTGGCTGCTGGGGCGGCACATGGAGGGCATCAGCCACATCGCCGCCAACCACTCCACCTGGGACCTGGAGCTGGAGTCCCTGTCGGTGGAGTCCCTGTGCCTCATCTACGCCCTGGACCAGTCCTTCCAGGTGATCTTGTCCAAGCTGGACAACGTGGACAGCAGCAAGCGCCGCCGGTATGAGTTTGTGTACAGCAAGCTCCACGATTTTGAGGACTATATGCGCTCCCTGGGGGTGGACGTGGACCTGACCGGCACCCCCGGCACCCCCGCCCCCCACAAGGACCCCGCCCTCATGGGCCCCGACGAGACGGTGGAGGGCCTCATCCTCCTGTCGGTGGGCCACAACATCCGCATGATGCACATTCTGTCCAACGAGCGCAAGTTCGGCAACATCATCGAGGCCGCCCGCTCCACCAAGGACTGGAAGCAGCTGCGGGCCTATCTGAACATCTTCCAGGAGTACTTCACCTATCTGTCCGCCCGCCAGAAGACCCAGGCCCTCACTTTCCTCTACGAGCTGCTGGTCCACCGGGAGGGCGACATCCGGCGGCAGGCCGCCTACCTCATCGGCCGGATCATCGCCCTGTTCCACCTGGTCTACCGCAAGGAGCTCCCCGACGACGTGGACAGCGACCCGGCGGCGGAGGTGCCCTTCACCCTGTGGGAGCAGTACCTGGACATGATCATCTACCCCGACCACAAGACCACCCAGCAGCAGCGCAACCACATCGGCTATACCCTGAAGCTGGTGGTGGGGGCCATGCTGGAGCACGCCCGGCCGGTGGACATCCCCCGGTTCGTGGGGGCCTTCCTGAAATACTTCCAGCGGCCGGAGGAGAAGGACGAGAACACCGCCTTCACCCTGCTGGACGCCGCCCGCTACCTGCCCCAGCAGTATTACACCCCGGAGATGCGCAGCCGGGTCATCGAGTTTGCCGGCCACTGGGCCCAGTCCCGGAACCTGCGCATGGAGACCGCCGCCCTCCAGTTCCTGCGCTCGGCGGAGCGCCCCCTCCAGCGGGGGGACCCCCAGCTGAAGCGGATCGTGGAGCTGGCCCGGGCGGTGCCCCCCAACAGCCTGCCCGTCACCTTCCTCCAGTACCGGATCCTGGCCCGGGCCGGGGAGGACACCTCCTACCACAAGCACATCCTCTATGACCAGGACATCACCAGCGAGGTCTTCCTGGACAACCTGAAGACCGCCACCCACTGGGGTGTCAAGTCGGTGGGCGTGGAGCTCCTGCGGGACCAGGTGGAGCACGGCATGATGGAGCATATCCTTCACATCTGCACCCACTTCTCCAACCTGATCAAGGTGTCCGAGCGGGTGGTGGTCCGCCACGACGCCGGCGCCGCCCTGGTGCGCATCCTGCCCCTGCTGCGCCGGGACCAGCGCAACGAGGTGGTGGTGGAGCTGGGCAAGGGCCTGGAGATGGGACAGTACGAGATCTCCAAGTACATCCCGGAGTACCTGGGCCAGGCGGCCCTGTACCTGTTCCCCAGCGAGCTGGACGAGCAGGTGCTGTGGCTCAAGACCCTGCTGGGCTCCCCCAACGACTCGGCGGTGTCCGGGGCCCTGAACACCATCGGCGTGCTCCTGCAGCACTACCCCGCCTACCGGGAGCGGTTCTCCCAGTCCAGCGAGAGCTATGAGCAGCGGCGGCAGGAGCTGCTGGGCCTGCTGCTCCAGGGGCTGGCCCACTACCGGCCCGCGGTGCGCCAGGAGGCCCTGCTGGTCACCGGCAACCTGCTCTTTGAGAGCAACATCCTCCCCATGGAGGAGAAGGCCCACCTGTTCTCCCTCAGCTACCGCAAGCTCCTCTTCCTGATCCAGGAGACCCCGGTGCAGGACGACACCATGACCTTCTTCTACCGGGCGGCCGCCCTGGCGGACATCAACCGGTTCATCTCCCTGTGGCGGCTGGACCACGGGCCCTTCTCCTTCCTGCGCCCCCAGAAGATCGCCTTCTTCCCCGGCACCTTCGACCCCTTCACCCTGTCCCACAAGGGCATCGTCCACGCCATCCGGGACCTGGGCTTCGAGGTGTACCTGGCGGTGGACGAGTTCTCCTGGTCCAAGAAGGCCCAGCCCCACCTGATCCGCCGGCAGATCGTCAACCTGTCGGTGGCCGGAGACTTCCACGTCCACCTGTTCCCCGACGAGATCCCGGTGAACATTGCCAACCCCGCAGACCTGAAGCGCCTGCGGGAGCTGTTCCCCTATCAGGAGGTGTACCTGGTGGCGGGCAGCGACGTGGTGGCCCACGCCTCCTCCTATCAGGACCCGCCCCGGGACTGGTCCATCCACTCCATGAACCACATCATCTTCCGCCGGGCGGGGGAGGCCCCCCTCCCCGACGACCTGCCCATCACCGGCAAGGTCATCCAGCTCCAGCTGCCCCCCCATCTGGAGGACATCAGCTCCACCCGCATCCGGGAGAATGTGGACCTGAACCGGGACATCTCCAATTTGATCGACCCGGTGATCCAGGACTTTATCTATCAAAACGGCCTGTACCTGCGGGACAGCCAGGACAAGCCCATGGTGAACAGCACCACCCTCTCGGGAGGCCGTCCGCGCCGGCATCCTCCAGGGCCGGGACCGGATCGTGCTGCTGCGCTCCAGCCAGGAGGGCAAGCTGCTGGGCTTTGTGAGCTTCCGGTACCTGTCCGCCACCCATCTCTTCGGCGCCCTGCGGGACACCGGGCTGGCCAACCGCATCCGCCTGCGCTCGGCGGGGACCACCCTGCTCATCACCGCGGCGGCGGCGGACACCTCTGACCCCCTGCGGGACTATCTGCACCTGCTGTTCACCGAGGTGCTGGCCCAGGCCCTCACCGACGACTGCATCTACGGGGTGTACCGCCCCTACGGCGCGCCCCCGGATGAGGTCCTCTCCGACGTGCTGGCCCGCCAGGGCTTCCTCCACCGGGAGGCGGACTTCGACCTGTGGGAGGTGGACATGAGCGCCCCCACCGTGCTCATCCAGAACCTGGAGACCACCATTCAGGAGCCCCTGTGCCGCAACCCCAAGGTACTCGCTGCCATTCAGCGGGGCCACAAGCGGCTCCAGCTGGCCCTCACCAAGCTGTACCCCCGCTTCCTGGTGCTCACCCTGTCCTCGGACATCATCCACCAGCGGCTGCTGGAGATGATTACCTCCTACAACGAGGTACCCTCCGTCCCCACCACCCCCCGGAAATTGGGGAAAAATATGTGCGTCCCCTACGGAAAGATGCTCCGGGGCAAGATCGTCCCCAACACGGTGACCAAGATCAAGTCCTTCAACCGGCCGGTCATCCTGGTGGACGACATCATGCACCCCGGCTTCCGCATCCAGGCCCTGGACCCCATCCTCCGGGAGGAGAATGTGGACATCCGCATGGTGCTGGTGGGCCTGCTGTCCGGCCACGGCCGGGACCTGATGGACGCCCAGGGGCGGCCGGTGGACGCGGTGTATTACCTGCCCCGGCTGCGGGAGTGGTTCGTGGAGTCCACCCTGTACCCCTTCATCGGCGGCAACACCGTCCGCCGCTCCGCCCCGCCGGTGCCCGGCCTG
>CASEKM010000268.1 GCA_949288405.1 uncultured bacterium
CGGGAGAAATCGCACTCAAGCACTCCTGATTTTGCGCGCCGGAAATTTTCTGCCCATCTAAAAGGGGTAACCCCCGTAATGGGGGTCCGGGGGGTGGGCGAATATGGGCGCGTGAGCGCCCATCCTGAGCCCACCCCTTGGCGGTTCTTTGGTTCCTTTCTGCCCGGGCAGAAAGGAACCCGCCCCGCAGGGCGGAACTCTCCCGCAGCCCGCACTGCGCCCGCAGGCGCGTTTCGGAACGCAACTGCCCGAAGGGCGGCTCTTAGCGCGGAGATGGCGGCGAAATCCCCTGCGAAACCCTCCAAAAGCGGCGCGCCGAGGTCGTCGCGCCCCACAAGGATGCAGGAAAAAGACTATTTCTTCCCCTGCCCCTCCCGGGCGGAAAAGCTCTGATTGATCCGCTCCCCGGAGTTGTGGATCAGCTGGAGCATGGACTGGTAGAGGACGGGGTAGTCCCGGGCCAGGGCGGCGTGGTCCATCTCGGGCATCTTCCCCTTGGCCTTGGCGTGGGCAGCCAGGGCGTCGGAGAGCTCCACCTCGCTCAGGCGCAGGTCGGCGTCGGCCAGGCCGGCGGTGAAGTGCCGCTGGGAGACGGAGAAGAAGTCCGGGTTGTTGTCCGGGTTGGCGTGGTACAGGTGCCGGTAGACCTTATAGAGGGCGGTGGACAGGTAGTTGGAGGCGGCCCGGATGGCCTCCCGGCTGCCCGTCTTGCCCAGCAGGTCGAAGAGCATGCCCACCGAGTTCACCAGCAGCTTCTTGGACAGCAGGGCCAGCACGGAGCCCCGCATGGAGTTGTCCTTCTCGTCGCTGATGTCGTAGAGCTCCTCGGTGCCGATGGTGGTGCCGTCCCGGGTGAGGGTGCGGCCCAGCAGGTAGTCGGCGGACACGCCGTAGTAGTCGCAGGCCTTGACCACGAAGGTCAGGCCCGGCTCCCGGATGCCGTTTTCATAGTGGGACAGCAGGGCCTGGGAGATGCCCAGCGCTCCGGCGGCGGTGCGCTGGCTGACCCCCTTCTCCTGCCGCAGAAGGGACAGGGTGCGGGAAAATTCTGCGTTCAAATTGCTCACCTCATGGAAGAATCAATACACTTGGTATAGTATAAACGACGGTATACCTCTCGTAAAGAGGGGGACGCCAAATTTCTTCAAATTTTTTGTATAAGCGGTGGAAAAAAACGCAAAATGGAAGGGCAGTTTCCCTTGCAATTTCCAACAGGAAATGCTACCATAGACCCAGAAAACAGGTGTTTTCCCGCTTTCAACATTATGTCTGGAAGGAATGGTTCAAAATGTTCAAGAAACTCATCGACATTCTGAAGGCGCATCCCCGCAAGATCGTCTTCACCGAGGGCACCGACCCCCGCATCCTGGAGGCCTCCGCCCGCCTGCTGTCCGGTACGTTCCTGACCCCCGTGCTCCTGGGCAACGAGGATGAGGTGCGCCAGGCCGCCGAGGATGCCGGCTTCAACATCCGGGGCGCCATCATCATCGACCCGGAGAACTACGAGGACATGGAGGCCATGGTGGCCCGCATGGTGGAGCTGCGCAAGGGCAAGATGACCGAGGAGGACTGCCGCGCCGCCCTGAAGAAGAGCAACTACTTCGGCACCATGCTGGTGGCCATGGGTGAGGCCGACGCCCTGCTGGGCGGCGCCACCTACTCCACCGCCGACACCGTCCGCCCCGCCCTGCAGCTGGTGAAGACCAAGCCGGGCAACAAGATCGTCTCCTCCTGCTTCATCCTGGTGCGCCCCTCCGCCACCGGCGACAACGACGTGCTGGCCATGGGCGACTGCGCCATCAACATCAAGCCCAACGAGGACGAGCTGGCCGAGATCGCCGTGGAGACCGCCAAGTGCGCCAAGATCTTCGGCGTGGACCCCAAGGTGGCCTTCCTCAGCTACTCCACCTTCGGCTCCGGCAAGGGCGAGGACGTGGACAAGATGCGCAACGCCTGCGAGAAGGCCAAGGCCCTGATGCCCGACATCCCTGTGGACGGCGAGCTGCAGTTCGACGCCGCCGTCTCCCCCCGGGTGGCTCAGACCAAGTGCCCCGACTCCAAGGTGGCCGGCTACGCCAACACCTTCATCTTCCCCGACATCAACGCGGGCAACATCGGCTACAAGATCGCCCAGCGTCTGGGCTCCTTCGAGGCCTACGGCCCCATCCTGCTGGGCCTGAACGCCCCCATCAACGACCTGTCCCGCGGCTGCAACGCCCAGGAGGTCTATTCCATGGCTATTATCACTGCCGCTCTGGCGGAGAACTGATTTCAAGGCAGAAGTTTCCCGGCGGGCCCCCTTGGGGGCCCGCTTTGTTTTGCTCTCCCTGCCATGGAATAGACCTCGGGGCCCCATCGCAGATGGGGCGCGCCGAATGGCGCGTACAAGCGTTTTGTCCCCAGGGCAAAACCTTGGCGGAAGGGCGGCGTTGCCGCCCTGAGCATTTTGATCCCAACGGGCCCCCGCAAAATGGGACATTATGTGGGCGCTATTCCCTGGCCATTATTACTGCCGCTCTGGCGGAGAACTGATTTCAAGGCAGCAAGTTTCCCGGCGGGCCCCCTTGGGGGCCCGCCTCAGTCTGTCGAAAAAGTCCAGCATAAGCTGGGCTTTTTCGTTCATAAGAGGTAAAATAAGTAGCAGGTGGTGAGAAAGATGCTGGAACGCGGGAA
>CASEKM010000269.1 GCA_949288405.1 uncultured bacterium
CTACAGGCGGGGACGCCTGATGCCCCGGCGGGCACAGGCCAAGAGAGGGGCCACGGGCCCGCCGGGTCGTCGGGCCCTACGAATGGAGTAGGGGCGGACCTGCGTGTCCGCCCCGGTCGTACAGGGCTCCCGATCATCAGGGCGCACACATAGGTGCGCCCCTACGGGCATTCCGGCAAATCCCCGCAAAAACAGGGGCGGTTGTCCTCACCCATTCAGGTCCTGCTTCAGCTCTGCCAGCAGGTTCAGGGCCTCGATGGGGGAGAGGATGTTCACGTCGGTCATGCGCAGCTTTTTCAGTACCGTCTGACCCCCTAAATCCATCAGGGAGACCTGCTCCTGAGGGGCATGCTGCATGCTGCATGCTGCATGCTGCATTCCTCCTGATTCCAGCTCCTCCAAAATGGCCCGGGCCCGTTTGATGACCCGGTCGGGCACCCCGGCCAGCTTGGCCACCTCGATGCCGTAGCTCTGGTCGGCCCCGCCCCGGACGATCTTCCGCAGGAAGATCAGGTCGTTCCCCCGCTTCTTGGCGGCGATGTTGTAGTTCTTCACCCCGGGGATCTGCCCCTCCAGCACGGTGAGCTCGTGGTAGTGGGTGGCGAACAGGGTCTTGCACCCCAGGCGCTTTTTGTCGGCGCAGTACTCCAGCACCGCCCGGGCGATGGCCATGCCGTCGTAGGTGGAGGTGCCCCGGCCGATCTCGTCCAGGATCAGCAGGGACTTCCGGGTGGCGCTCTTGAGCAGCTGGGCCACCTCGGTCATCTCCACCATAAAGGTGGACTGGCCGGCGGACAGGTCGTCGCTGGCCCCGATGCGGGTGAACACCCGGTCCACAATGCCGATGTGGGCGCTCTTGGCGGGGACAAAGGAGCCCATCTGGGCCATGAGGACGATAAGGGCCACCTGGCGCATATAGGTGCTCTTGCCCGCCATGTTGGGGCCGGTGATGATGGCGCACAGGTCGTCTCCCTCGTCCATGTGGGCGTCGTTGGGGACGAAGGGGGCCCCCTTGAGCATCTTCTCCACCACCGGATGGCGGCCCTCCACGATGCGGATGACGGAGGAGTTGTCCACCTGGGGCATGCAGTAGTTGTTGGCGGCGGCCACGGCGGCGAAGGAGGTCAGCACGTCCACCTGGGCCACTGCGGCGGCGGATGCCTGGATCTGGGCCACGTGCTGGCACACCTGGTCCTTCAGGCCGCAGAACAGCTGGTACTCCAGGGCGGTGACCTGGTCCTGGGCGGAGAGGATGGTGTGCTCCAGCTCCTTGAGCTCCTGGGAGATGTACCGCTCGGCGTTGACGGTGGTCTGCTTGCGCACCCAGTCCTCCGGCACCAGGCCGATCTGGGACTTGGCCACCTCGATGTAATAGCCGAACACCTTGTTATAGCGGACCTTCATGTTCTTGATGCCCGTCTCCTCCTTGGTGCGGGCCTCCAGCCCGGCCACCATCTCCGCCCCGTGGTCGATCACGTGCCACAGCCGGTCCACCTCGGGGCTGTAGCCCTCGCGGATGAACTTGCCCTCCCGCACGGAGAAGGGGGGCTCGTCCACCAGGGCCCGGCCCAGCAGGTCCCGCAGCTGAGGCAGGTCGTCCAGCTCAGCGCGCAGGGACTGGAGCAGGGCGGAGGGGCACCCCTCCAGCAGCTCCCGGATGCGGGGCAGCTTCCCCAGGCCGTTGGCCAGGGCGACTAAATCCCGCCCGCCGGCGGAGCCGTACACCACCCGGCCGATGAGCCGCTCCAGGTCGGTGACCTCTCTCAGGGCCGCGGTCAGCTCCTCCCGGGTGATGATGTCCTCAAAGAGGTCGCCCACCGCCTGCTGCCGCCGGGCGATCTGCACGGGGGAGAGGAGGGGCCGCTCCATCCAGCCCCGCATCAGGCGGCCCCCCATGGCGGTCTTGGTCCGGTCCAGCACCCACAGCAGGGAACCCTTCTTCTCCTTGGAGCGCATGGTGCCGGTGAGCTCCAGGGTCTGCCGGGCGGTGAGATCCAGCTCCATGAACTGGCCCGCGGTGTAGTAGGAGAAGACGGCGATGTGGCTCAGGTCGGTCTTCTGGGTCTCATACAGGTAGGTGAGCAGGCCCCCCGCCGCCTGGACGGCGGCCTCGTCCCCCTGGGGCAGGGAGGAGAGTCCCTCCCGGAACTGCTTCTGCACCAGGGGGAGGGCGGCGTCGTACCGGAAGCGGGCCTCCCCTCCGTTTTCGCACAGGCAGTCCAGCTTGTCCCGCAAAAAGTCCGTCAGGCCGTCCAGATTCCAGGCCCCGTCGGACAGCACCGCCTCGGCGGGGTGGAAGCGGCCCAGCTCGTTCTCCAGGTGGTCCAGGGCCTCCTCCCCGGCGGGGAAGGAGGTGGCGAACACCTCGCCGGTGGACAGGTCGCACAGGCACAGGCCCATGGCGGCGCTGTCGGCGTAGACGGCGCACAGGAAGTTGTTCTTCCCCTCCTCCAGCATGGAGGAGGACATGACGGTGCCCGGGGTGACCACCCGGATGATGTCCCGGTCCACCAGCCCCTTGGCGGTGGCCGGGTCCTCGGTCTGCTCGCAGATGGCCACCTTGTACCCCTTGGCGATGAGCCGGGCGATGTAGCTGTCGCAGGAGTGGTAGGGCACCCCGCACATGGGGTGGTGAGGGTCAGGTCCAGCTCCTTGGAGGCCAGCTTGGCGTCGTCAAAGAACATCTCGTAAAAATCGCCCAGGCGGAAAAACAGGATGGAGTCCGGGCTGCGGTCCTTCATCTCCAAATACTGCTTCATCATGGGGGTCATCTCTGCCAAATGGGGTCACCGTCTTTCTCTGGATCTGAGTTTGTGCCGGGGGCTCACGCCTCCCGGCGGTAGAAGGGCTCCACGCCCTCGGTGGCGGCGGCGGCGAAGCTGGTGCCGTAGGGGATCATATCCACGGGCAGCCGTCCGAAGTGGGGGCGGGCCGCCTGGGCCACCGCCTCAAAGACCTCCGCCTGGACGCCGGTGTGGTCCACCACGATGATCAGGCTGGGGGTGCCGTCGGGGCGGATCATCTGCCGCAGCCACAGGGTTCGGATCTCCTCCCGGTCCCGGGCCCCCTGGCACACCGCCTCCAGCATGGCCTGGGGGACCTCCTCCGGGTCGCCCACCATCACCTGGGCGTCCTTCTCGATGGTCTCCTGGGTGAAGGCGTTCCCCTGCTGCTGCCGCTGCTGGCGCAGCTGGGCCACCTCCTTCTTGCGGACGGCCAGGCTCTCCACCGTCTTCCGGTCCAGGGTCAGGCTCAGGCCCAGGGGGTTGACCACAAAGCCGCAGGCCTTCTCGTTGCGCTGGAGCAGGGAGGCGTAGTCGTCAAAGCGCAGCAGCACCGACTGCACCGGCTTCTGCCCGGCGAACTTGCGCAGCTCGCCGGCGTCGGTGAAGGCGGGGAAGAAGGGGCGGCCGTCCTTGGTGTTGATCAGCTGGAACTGGATGGTGGCCTGCTTCTTGCCGGCGCTCTGGTTCTGGGCGGGGGTGACCACGGCGGGGGCCAGGAAGGTGGCCTGCTCCACCACCAGCCCCAGCACCTTGCCCTGGTTCTGGGGGGTGCTCTCCTGGTGGAGGGCCTTCAGGGCCTCCACCAGCTCCGGGTTGGTGATGGGCTTGGGGTTGTTGGGCTTCTGGTTGGGCATAACAAAGGCCTCCTAAAAAACATGAGATTGGGCGGGCGGCAGAAGGCGCTTGCCTCCCGGCGCCGCCCGGAGTATACTTTTTCCCGGGAAAGGGTCTTTCCCATCTGTATATCATACCAGAAAACGGCGGAGGAACACAAGATGCGCTACAAGAAAATCCATCCAGGGACCTTCCTCGCCCGGCCCAACCGCTTCGTGGCCCAGGTGGCGCTGGCGGGCCGGGAGGAGACCTGCCACGTGAAAAACACCGGCCGGTGCCGGGAGCTGCTGGTCCCCGGGGCCCGGGTCTATCTGGAGGAGAGCGGCAACCCCGGCCGGAAGACCAAATACGACCTGGTGGCGGTGGAGAAGGGGGAGCGGCTCATCAACATGGACGCCCAGGCCCCCAACCAGGTGTTCGGGGAGTGGGCCCGGGCGGGCCGCTTCGTGCCGGAGCTCACCCTCCTCCATCCGGAAAAGCGGTACGGCGCCTCCCGCTTCGACTTCTACTGGGAGGGGCCGGGGCGACGGGGCTTCGTGGAGGTGAAGGGGGTCACCCTGGAGGAGGACGGGGTGGTCCGCTTCCCCGACGCCCCCACCCTGCGGGGGGTGAAGCACCTGGAGGAGCTGATTGCCGCCAAGGGGGCGGGCTACGAGGCGGCGGTGTGCTTTGTCATCCAGATGGAGGACGTACGGTGGCTGGAGCCCAACGACGCCACCCACCCGGAATTTGGTCAGGCCCTCCGCCGGGCCGCCGCGGCCGGGGTGCAGGTGCTGGCCCTGGACTGTACCGTAAGGCCGGACCAGCTGGACATCCGGGGGGCGGTGGAGGTGCGGCTGTAGGGCAGTCCCCGTTCTCTGAAACAGACAGAACAGGCGTGCCATACGGCACGCCTGTTCTCAGCTTGTCGAGAAAGCCGGCTATGCGTCAAGCATACGCCGGGTTTGGGTCATGTAGCGGCCAAAGAAGGAGTATGCAGAGAGAGGCAAGGCTCT
>CASEKM010000270.1 GCA_949288405.1 uncultured bacterium
GTTCTTCTCGCTGTCGAACAGGGCCTCGGCCAGGGTCTTGGCCAGCTCGGTCTTGCCCACGCCGGTGGGGCCCAGGAACAGGAAGGAGCCGATGGGCTTATTGGGGTCGGCGATGCCGGCCCGGCTGCGCAGAATGGCCTCGCTGACCAGGCGCACCGCCTCGTCCTGGCCCACCACCCGCTGGTGGAGGATGTCCTCCAGGTGGAGCAGCTTCTCCCGCTCCCCCTCCATCAAACGGGCCACCGGGATGCCGGTCCACCGCTCGATGATCCGGGCGATCTCCTCCTCGGTGACCTTGTCCCGCAGCAGAGAGCGGGCCTTGCCCTCGTTGGCGATCTGCTCCTCCGCCTCCAGGGCCTTTTTCAGCTCGGGAATGCGGCCGTACTGGAGCTCGGCGGCCCGGTTCAGGTCGTACTCCCGCTGGGCCTTCTCCAGCTGGGCGTTGGCCGCCTCCAGGTCGGAGCGCAGCTTCTGCACCTTGCCGATGGCGTTCTTCTCGTTGTCCCACTGGGCCTTCTTGGCGTTGAACTCGTCCCGCATGTCGGAGAGCTCCTTCTGGATCTCGGCCAGGTGCTCCTGGGACAGCTTGTCGGTCTCCTTTTTCAGGGCGGCCTCCTCGATCTCGTGCTGAATGATCTTCCGCTGGATCACGTCCAGCTCGGTGGGCATGGAGTCGATCTCGGTGCGGATCATGGCACAGGCCTCGTCCACCAGGTCGATGGCCTTGTCGGGCAGGAAGCGGTCGGTGATATACCGGTTGGACAGGGTGACGGCGGCGATGATGGCCCCGTCGGTGATCTTCACCCCGTGGTACACCTCATAGCGCTCTTTCAGTCCCCGGAGGATGGCGATGGCGTCCTCCACGTTGGGCTCGTTCACCATCACCGGCTGGAACCGCCGCTCCAGGGCGGCGTCCTTCTCGATATACTGGCGGTACTCGTTGAGGGTGGTGGCCCCGATGCAGTGGAGCTCGCCCCGGGCCAGCATGGGTTTCAGCAGGTTGCCCGCGTCCATGGCCCCCTCGGTCTTGCCCGCCCCCACGATGGTGTGCAGCTCGTCGATGAACAGGATGATCCGGCCCTCCGACTTGCGCACCTCGTTGAGGACGGCCTTCAGCCGCTCCTCAAACTCCCCCCGGTACTTGGCGCCCGCGATCAGGCTGCCCATGTCCAGGGCGAAGATGGTTTTGTCCTTCAGACTGCCGGGCACGTCCCCCTTCACGATCCGCTGGGCCAGGCCCTCGGCGATGGCGGTCTTGCCCACGCCGGGCTCGCCGATGAGGACGGGGTTGTTCTTGCTCTTCCGGGACAGGATGCGGATCACGTTGCGGATCTCGTCGTCCCGGCCGATCACCGGGTCCAGCTTGTTCTGCCGGGCCCGGTCCACCAGGTCGGTGCCGTACTTCTTCAGGGCGTCATAGGTCTCCTCCGGGTTGTCGGAGGTGACCCGCTGGTTGCCCCGGACGGAGGCCAGGGCCTGCATGACCTTCTCCCGGGTCACGTTGTAGGTGCGGAACAGCTCCCGCAGATGGCCGTTGGCACACTCCAGCAGGCCCAGAAGGAGGTGCTCCACAGAGATATACTCGTCCTTCATGGACTTGGCGGCGGACTCGGCGGCGTTCAGGGCCTTGTCCACGTCCTGGGCCACATAGATCTTGTCCGCCTCCCGGCCGCCGCCGGAGACCTTGGGCAGCTTTTCCACCTCCGCGGTGACGGCGGCGGTGAAGCTGGGCACCGTCATGCCCATGGCGGACAGGAGCTGGGGAATAAAGCCCTGCTGGTCGCTGAGCAGGGCCAGCAGCAGGTGCTCCTGCTCGATCTGCTGGTTGCCGTGCTGCGTGGCGATGTCCTGGGCCCCCTGAATGGCGGCCAGGGATTTTTGGGTAAATTGGTTCATGTTCATATGTCAGAAACCTCCTTTGCTGTGGTTTCAAAGTTTACAGAATGGCATTTGAAAATTAGCACTCGCATTATTTAAGTGCTAATGTAAGAATACATCAGTCCCTTGGAAAATGCAAGGGGGAGTGGGAATTTTTATTTTGGTTTCGCCGCCGGGAAAGGCGTCACCTCCTTCGGGACGTGATCCCGGGCGGCGAGTGACTTTCCCAGCGATGGGAAAGTCACCAAAGGATCGCCGGGGGGACGGCTCAGGATGAGCGCTGGCGCGCTCATATTCGCCTTTCCCCCCGGTCCCCCTTTTACAGGGGTGATCCCTTGAAGTTGGTGCAGAACTTCCGGCGCACAAAAATCTGAGTGACTTTCCGCGATTCCTCCCGGCCCACTGGGGCCTGAGTTTGCAAAAATTGCAGGTGATGCGGTTCAAACTCTGCGCCTGGGGGTCCGAACCAACGCTCCGAGGCCGTTGACGGCAGGAGGCCCAAGGGCCTCCCCTACCCAGATCTAAGTATATTTTTGTCATGCCGCAGGGGAAGGGCCGCCTTCCCCTTGTCAAGGGGAGATGGTCGAAGGCCAGAAAGAAACTCGCCGCCCGGGACCACGTCCCGGAAGAACAGAAACTCCTCTCGGCGGCGAAATAAGAACCCCGCCGCCGGGCGGCGAAACGCCCCTGCAAAAGAGACAAAACCTCCTCCAGGCGTTCCGCCGGAAAACCATTTGGGGTCAAA
>CASEKM010000271.1 GCA_949288405.1 uncultured bacterium
ATTCTCAGTATAGCAAAGGGAGCTTTTATTTCCTACTCTCCGCTAAAGCTCTTACGGAACTCCCCGGCATAGCCGGGGGTTTTCGGGCTACAAAAAACCCGGTCCCGGACCGCCGTCTTCAGGGCGGTCCGGGACCGGGTCTGTATAACCGGAAGCTTCACGGCTCCTCCCGCCGCCGGAACCACACCCGCCCGGCCACGGCCCCCAGCAGCAGGATGTTCCCGCAGAAGTACAGCCACACCAGCAGCACGATCAGGGAGGCCAGAGAGCCGTACACCAGGGAGTACCGGGAGGTCATCCCGATGAACCAGGAGAAGAGCACCGAACAGGCCACCAGGGCGGCGGCGGAGAGGAGCGCGGTGAGGCGCAGCACCTTTTTCTCCCGCCGCAGGGGGCCGGGCGTGCCCAGATGATACACCGAGAGCACCAGCAGCAGCACGAAGAAAAACAGCACCAGATACCGCAGCCGTCCCCAGATCCCGGAGAGCAGGGCCAGGGGGACCAGCTCCAGCACCGGGGCGGGCAGGTGCGCCTCCAGGAAGTGGAAGAACCAGTCCCCGGTAAAGATGACCACGATGGACAGGTAGATGGTCAGCAGGAACAGCAGGGAGAGGACCAGGCTCACCGCCAGCCGCCGCAGGCTGCTGGTGTGGCGGACCCCATAGAGCTCGTCCATGCTCTTCAGCAGGGTGCGCAGCCCCGCCGAGGCCGACAGGAGAATGGTGAACAGGCTGGCCAGGAAGAGGGGGGTGGACTGCCCCTGGGGGATCCCGGACACATAGGTCAGGTAGTCCAGAATGGCGGACAGGCTCTCCCGAGGCAGGATGGAGTCCAGGGCAGAGAACACCGCCTCCGGGTCCAGCTCCAGCAGGCCGATGAAGTAGTTCACACACATGAGCAGGGGAAAGAGGGTGAGGATCAAAAAATAGGCCAGGGATGCGGCGGCCCGGGCCACCCCCAGATGGCCGTAGGTGTCCGCCACGCCCCGCACAAAGGCCACCGGGGGCAGCTGAAAGAAACGCGCTTTCATGGGCAGGGCCTCCTCTCCGAAACCAGTGTAGCAGGGAGCGGGCGGATATTCCGGCGTTTTCAGGGGAAAAAGCAAAAAGCCGCCTGCAGTGCAGACGGCTTATCCCTTGCCATGGAGCAATCAGGCCAGCTTGCTCAGCTTGATGGTCATGCTGCTCTTCTTGTGGGCGGCATTGTTCTTGTGCAGCAGACCCTTCGCGGCAGCCTTATCCACCGCCTTGACGGCCACCTTGTAAGCGACATCGGCCTCGCTGCGGTTGCCTTCCGCCACCGCGGCCTCAAACTTCTTGATCTCGGTCTTCAGCGCGGACTTCGCGGCCTTGTTCTGCATGGCCTTGGTCTGGGATACCAGGACACGCTTCTTGGCAGACTTGATATTCGGCAAACCAAACACCTCCTCCGATTTTAAAATAAAGATGATTTGAGTATCAAAACTCTGTGCGGATATGTATTATACCATCGCCCTCTGGAAAAAGCAACTGTTTTTTTCAAAAATTTATCCCCAATCCCTCCGCCCGTTCCCATCTCCTCTCCGTTCCCCGCTCTTTGGGAAATTGGAAGTATTTTCAGCCCCGCCTCCCGCCCGCCGCCGGGCAAACTAACGGGGAGACTTGAGGAGGGGAGGCCGGCCATATGCGGCAGAGGAGAACCGACCTGGCCCTGGAGGCCAAGGAGCTGTGGGAGGAGAGCGCCCAGGACACCGCCCGGCTGGAGGGGGTGGAGGCCCTCTCCCAGACCCGGGAGGGCTTTCAGACGGAGACGGTCCGCATTTTGGACGAGCGGGGGGAGCAGGCCCTGGGCAAGCCGCCCGGGCAGTATATCACCCTCACCATGGACGGCCTGGCCCGGCGGGAGGAGGACGCCTTTCCCCGGGCCGCCCGGGCCATCGCCGGGGAGCTGGCCCAACTGATGGCCGGGATCACCCCGGACGGGCTGGTCCTGGTAGCCGGGCTGGGCAACCGGGCCATCACCCCGGACGCCGTCGGCCCCAAGGTCCACGAGCACACCCTGGTCACCCGCCACCTGGTGGCCCAGATGCCGGAGCACTTCGGCAGCCTCCGGCCGGTGGCCTCCCTGTCCGCCGGGGTGCTGGGCACCACGGGGATGGAGAGCGCGGAGCTGATCCAGGCGGTGTGCCGGCGGCTGAGCCCCGCCTGTGTGGTGGCGGTGGACGCCCTGGCCTCCCGCTCTCTGAAGCGCCTGTGCCGGACGGTGCAGCTGTCCGACACGGGCATCTCCCCCGGTTCCGGGGTGGGCAACCACCGCCGGGCCCTGGACCGGGCCTCTCTGGGGGTGCCGGTGCTGGCGGTGGGGGTGCCCACCGTGGTGGAGGCCTCCACCCTGGCCGCCGATCTGCTGGGGGCGGAGCAGCTCCCGCCCCTGGGGGAGGGCGGCGGCCTGCTGGTCACCCCCAAGGACATCGACAGCCAGGTGGACGACCTGGCCAAAGTCATCGGCTATGGCATCAGCTTGGCCCTCCAGCCGGGGCTGGATGTGGCGGACCTGGACCTGCTTCTGAGCTGAACCGAGCCGATGACTTTGCGGGGGCGCAGCCCCCACGCGCGAAGCGCGTCAAGCGTTTGC
>CASEKM010000272.1 GCA_949288405.1 uncultured bacterium
GGCCTGCCTGGTGGTGGGCGGCGCCGCGGGCGCGGGGGGCGCAATGGCCTACCAGCGCACCGCCCAGCCGGACACGCCGGTGTCTGAGAGCGGCGGCTCCGCCGTGCAGACCGATCCCGTGGCCAACACCAACAGCGGCCAGGTCATGACCGCCAAGCAGCTGTACGCCGCCAACCTGGCCTCCTGCGTGGGCATCACGGTGTCCACCACCTCGGTGAACATCTTCGGCCAGACCACCACCTCGGCGGCCAGCGGCTCCGGCTTCGTCCTGTCCCAGGACGGCTATATCGTCACCAACTACCACGTGATCGAGGACGCGGCCAACGACTCCTCGGTGTCCATCTCCGTCTCCTTTGCCGACGGCAGCAAGTACGACGGCAGCCTGGTGGGCGGCGAGAAGGACAACGACGTGGCCGTGCTGAAGATCGACGCCTCCGGCCTGCAGCCCGTCACCCTGGGGGACAGCGACAGCCTGGTGGTAGGGGACGAGGTGTACACCATCGGCAACCCCCTGGGCGAGCTGACCTACTCCCTGTCCGACGGCCTGGTATCCGCCCTGGACCGGCTCATCACCACCAGCAGCACCAACCCCACCACCGGCCAGAAGGAGACCACCACCCTGAACGTGCTGCAGACCAACTGCGACATCAACCCGGGCAACTCCGGCGGCCCCCTCTTTGACAGCTACGGCAACGTGGTGGGCATCGTCACCGCCAAGTACACCGAGACCAGCTCCGGCGTGTCCGCCGAGGGCCTGGGCTTCGCCCTCCCCATCAACGACGTGAAGACCATCATTCAGGACCTGATCGACCACGGCTATGTCACCGGCAAGCCCTATATGGGTATCCAGGTGACCTCCGTCCCCGACTACGCCCAGCACTACGGCGTGTCCGCCGGCGCCTATGTGGAGAGCGTGGCCCCGGGCTCCTGCGCGGAGAAGGCCGGCCTCCAGACCAACGACATCATCGTCGCCATCGACGGCACCGCCATCGACTCCAGCACCGCCCTCACCGCCGCCCTGTCCAGCAACTACAGGGCGGGAGACACCGCCAAGCTGACGGTCCTCCGGGGCAGCAGCCAGGTGGAGCTGACCATCACCTTTGACGAGAAGAACGCCGACACCGAGGCGGCCAACCAGCCCCAGGACCAGTCCAGCCAGAACCAGCAGAGCGGCGGCTACTACAACAGCTGGCCCTTCGGCAGCTTCTTCTGGTAAGCCCTTTCCCCGATCCCTTCCAACGCTTTCCTTGGTTTTCCTCTCTTTTCCCCTTTTTTGAACATACCCGCCCCGCCTCCGGTCCCTCTGCAGGTCCGGGAGGCGGGGCGGGTACGTCTGTTTTTCTGTGTATTTCCAGTCACAGCGTCTTCAGCACGTCCTCCACCCGGCGGCACCGGCGAGGAAAGCGGGCCCGCAGCTCCGGCGCGGCGGTCTCCATGAGATAGGCCGTCCCCGCCCGCTCCAGCATGGGCAGGTCGTTGTAGTTGTCCCCGAAGGCCGTCACCTCCGCCGGGGACACCCCCAGGGCGGCGCACAGCTGCTCCAGGCCGGTCCCCTTGTCCGCCAGAGTGAAGTCCAGCCACCTCTCCCCGGCCACCGCGGCCTGGAAGCGGTCCCGCCACCGGGGGGCCAGCACCGGCTCCATCCCCGCCGCCCCCTCCCGGCAGTAGGCGGACACCTTCACAAAGGGCTCCGGCATGTCCTCCGGCCGGGGGAGGAGGGCCACATTGTTGCCCACAAAGTCCCGGACCAGGGTGACCATGTCCCCCTCCTTGGGGCACAGGTAGCTGGTGTTGGCCCCGGAGATGAGCACCTCGCACCGGGGCTGGGCCAAAATGTCCCGGCACAGGGCCAGGGCCGCCGTCCGCTCCATCTCCGTGCGGCACAGCAGGGGGCCCGGGTCCCCCGGCCCGAAGATCACCGCCCCGTTCTCGCACAGGTAGTACAGCCGGTCCGCCACCGGGGCGAACAGCTTCCGCAGGCTGGTGTACTGCCGCCCGCTGGCGGGGCAGAAGCGGACGCCCTTCTCCTCCAGCCGGGCGATCTGGCGGAAGACCTCCGGGTGGATCTCCCCGGCGCCGTCCAGGAGAAGGGTGCCGTCGATGTCACATAAAATCAGTTGGGTCATGGTTGGTCTGCTCCCTTTCTTTGGGATTTTGAAAAACTGCCCCGCCGGGGCGGCGGGCCCCACCAATGGGGCCGCCCGCAAGCCTTCCCCTGGGGGCCGACTCCCCTTGTCAAGGGGCCGATTCCCCCTGTCAGGGGGAAATGGCCGTAGGCCAAAAGGGGTAGGGATGATGGCCGAAGGCCAGAGGGGATAGGGAAAGGTGTCACGCGAAGCGTGACGGATGAGGGGAACGGCCCTGGTTATAAGAGCGGTCCGTTTCAACCGTAGGGGCGCACAGTGTGCGCCCGCAGCGTCTAATTTTCCGCTTACTTTGTAGGGCGCGACGACTCGGCGCGCCGGCCTGAAGTGTTCCCAATTTCGCCGCCAAAGATAGGTCTTTCTTCTCACGCACCTGAACCCGGGCGGCGACCTTCTTTTTCCATGGCGAAAAAGAAGGCAAAACGCCCCCGGGGTTCGCTCAAGATGGACACTTCGTGTCCATAT
>CASEKM010000273.1 GCA_949288405.1 uncultured bacterium
AACCACGTGGTGGGCCGGGGCGTGGCCAAGAAGCTGAAGGAGATGTACCCCGACGCCCAGATCCTCCCCCTGGACTACGACCCGGACGTGAGCTTCGCCAACCTGGAGAACCGCCTCCAGATGCTGGTGATGAACGTGAAGGGCAAGGAGGCCCAGGAGAGCGTCAAAACAGAGCGCGCCCGGGAGGACGCCGGCTCCGGCATGGCGAAGGCCATGTGACCGGCCGGGCTGTGCAATTTGGATAGCAGAAAAGCCGCGGCGGGGCGATGACCCTGCTGCGGCTTTTTCGTGGAGAGAGGGGCGGGAATTTGCCGAAAACCGCAGCGGCGGCTTTTCACGGCGGACAAACTGTGGTAAGATGAAACAAAAACGGACGGAGGAAGGGTATGGCAAAGATCGTTGTCATCGACGGCCAGGGCGGCCGGCTGGGGAAAATGCTCATTGAGGAGGTGCGCGCCCGTCTGCCCCAGGCGGAGCTGCTGGCCATCGGCACCAACGCCGTGGCCGCGTCGGCCATGCAGCGGGCGGGGGCGGTCCACGCGGCCACCGGGGAAAATCCGGTAGTGCGGGGAGTGATGGACGCGGACGTGGTGCTGGGCCCCCTGGGCATCGTGGTGGCCCACGCCATCCTGGGGGAGGTCACCCCCAAGATCGCGGAGGCGGTGGGGGGCTGCCGGGCCAAGAAGTTCCTGGTCCCCATGAACAGCTGCGGCGTGGTGGTGGCCGGCGTACAGGAGCTGGGGCTGGCCGCCCATGTGCGTCTGGCGGTGGACCAGGCGGAGGCGTATCTGAACCGACAGGACTCCGGCGGGCTGTAAGGGCCGCCGGACAGAAGAAAAAGCCCCCGTGGAGGTTCCACAGGGGCTTTCATCTTGCCATATACCGATCACACAGCGCGGGTGACCTTACCGGAACGGAGGCATCTGGTGCAGACGTACACGTGGGTGGGGGTACCATTCACGATCGCCTTCACGCGCTTCACGTTGGGCTTCCAGGTACGGTTGGAACGGCGGTGGGAGTGGGAGACCTGGATGCCGAAGGTGACGCCCTTGTCGCAGAATTCGCATTTGGCCATGTTGCTTACCTCCTCGCTATGAGAGTACGCTTTCCAATGAAGCATCGAATGATATAATACCAGACTTTTCGGGGAAATGCAAGGATTTTTTTCGCGGCGGAGAAAATTTTTCTTGGACCGCCGGATGGGGCGGCCCGGGGCCCATTCCCGCACAGAAAACGCCGGGAGCGCTTGCGAAATGGAGGGAGATGGGATATACTAAACAAAAAGCGCCGACTTATGGAAAAAGGAGGACACAGCAATGGCAGAGAACACCAAGAGCGTGAAGCTGGGAGAGATCATCCAGGAATTTGACCTGGAGATCCTCCACAAGGGCCCGGACTACGAGTCCACCCCCCTGACCACCCTGGACGTCAACCGGCCCGGCCTGCCCCTGACCGGATTTTTCGAGCACTTCGACACCAGGCGGCTGCTGGTGATCGGCCTGACGGAGCACACCTTTTTGGCCCAGATGACCCCCGAGGAGCGGCGGACCAGCTTTGACCGCCTGCTGGCCTACCCGGTGCCCGGCCTGATCATCACCCGGGCCCTGGAGCCCTTCCCGGAGTGCATGGAGCTGGCCATCAAGCACGACCGGACGGTGCTGCGCACCGAGGAGCACACCTCCGCCTTTATGAGCCGCCTCATCGGAAGCCTCTATGACCACCTGGCCCCTCAGATCACCCGCTCCGGCGTGCTTATGGAGATCTTCGGCGAGGGCGTGCTCATCCAGGGGGAGTCCGGCGTGGGCAAGAGCGAGGTGGCCATCGAGCTCATCCAGCGGGGCCACCGCCTCATCGCCGACGACGCGGTGGAGATCAAGGTGACCAACCACCACACCCTCATCGGCAGCGCCCCGGGCCTGATCCGCAACTATATGGAGCTGCGGGGCATCGGCGTGGTGGACGTGCGCAGCCTGTTCGGCATGCGGGTCACCAAGCTGGACCAGGAGATCGAGCTGGTGGTCACCCTGGAGCCCTGGGACGACCACGCGGTGTACGACCGCTTCGGCCTGGAGGGCGCCACCACGGAGATCCTGGGCGTCAAGGTGCCGGCGGTGACCATCCCGGTGAAGCCGGGCCGGAACCTGGCCAGCATCCTGGAGGTGGCGGCCATCAACAACCGCAGCCGCCAGCTGGGCCACAACGCCGCCCTGGAGCTCACTCAGCGGATGGACGAGCACTTTAAAAAGCTGATGGACGAGGAGGAGGCCTGAGCGTGTATATCGGCATTGATATCGGAGGGACCAACCTGGTGGCCGGACTGGTGGACCGGGAGGGGGGCCTGGGACACAAGGCGTCCTGCCCGGTGGACCGGAGCTGGACGCCGGAGGAGCTGGTCCACCAGCTGGCCCAGCTGTCTCTGCGGGCGGCCCGGGAGGGGAACTGCCCTCTGGGCAAGCTGGAGGGGGTGGGCGCGGGCTTCCCCGGCTTGGTGGACAGTCCGGCGGGCGTGGTGGTCAAGACCACCAACATGCCCTTCCGAAACACCCCGTTCCGCGCCCTCTTTCAGCGGGAGCTGGA
>CASEKM010000274.1 GCA_949288405.1 uncultured bacterium
TGGCCCCCTTTATGCTGGTGTTCTACGCGCTGGACCCCGGCCGCAACCCGGTGGGACCGGCCCTGGCCTCCAGCTTCGCCGCGGCCCTGGTGTTCTTCTGCCTGCACCACAGCTGGCTGGAGTGGAAGGAGATGAGGGAGGCCGCATGAGTCTGACCACAAAGATCCGGGAGTACCGGGCCCGGGACAAGCTGAGCCAGGAGGAGCTGGCCCAGAAGGTGGGGGTCCGCCGGGAGACCATCGGGAACCTGGAGAACGGGAAGTACAACCCCTCCCTGAAGCTGGCCATGGACATCGCCAAGGTCTTCAGGTGCACCGTGGAGGAGCTGTTTTTCTTCGAGTAGAATCCCGGTCCTCTGCGCGCAAAAATACGCTGAGTTTTCAGGCATCTGTCTCAAAACTCAGCGTATCGTTTTTCTTGAAAAAACCTCAATGGGTCAGGGCACAGGCGGGGTGGAAGGTGTGGGGCGCCTCCTCCCCCCGGAGGATGCGCAGGCCGCCCAGGGCCAGGGCCTCCATCTCGTTCTCCCCGGGGATGACCACCACCTTCACCAGGTTGTGGAGATAGTCGATGACCATGCCGGTGAGCTTTTTGGAGTGGGCCAGGCCGCCGGTGAGGATCACCGCGTCGATGAGCTCAGTGAAGCAGCCCAGCATGATGCCCACCCCCTTGGCGATCTGGAGGGCCTGGGCCTTGTACACCAGGGCGGCCCACTCGTCCCCGTTCTCGATGCGCCGCTCAATCTCCCGGCAGTCGTGGGTGCCCAGCAGGGCGGACATGCCCCCCTCCCCCCGGAGCTTCTGGAGCATCTCCTTTTTGGTGTACTTGCCCGAGTAGCACATATCCACCACGTAGAGCATGTTCACGCTCCCCGACCGGTCCGGGGAGAAGGGGCCGGCGTCGTCGGACACCGAGTCGATGATCCGCCCGTGGCTGTGAGCCGAGATGGAGATACCGCCCCCCAGGTGGGCCACCACCAGGTTCATGTCCTCATAGGTTCTCCCCAGGGCCTGGGCGTACTTGTGGGCGGTGGCCCGGGCGTTGAGCACATGGCAGAAGCTGGTGCGGGTGACCTCCTTGAAGCCGGTGACCCGGGCCTCGGGGAGCATCTCGTCGCTGGTCACCGCGTCGTAGATGTAGGCGGGGATGTTCAGCGGCTGGGCAAAGGCCCGGGCCATAAGCCCGCCCAGGTTGGAGGCGTGGTCAAAGACCGGGTAGCTGCGCAGGCACTCCACCAGGTTGTCGTCCACCGCATAGCCCCCCGCCACGATGTTGGGGATGATCCCGCCCCGGCCCACCACGGCGGACAGGGTGGACAGGTCGAACTTCTCCTGGGCCAGCCAGCCCCGCACCAGCGCCACCCGGTAGTCCAGCTGGTCGTACAGGGTGGGGTAGGGGGCCAGATCCTGGTTGGTGTGGACAATGCTCTTCATGGCCAGCTGCCGGTCGTCCTCATATACGGCGGCCTTGGTGCTGGTGGAGCCGGGGTTCAAAATCAAGAGACGGTAGGGCATATCGGTTCTCCTTATAGTAAAAACAACAAGACTGATTACGAATTGGACTGGGCCATGGCCGCGGCAATGGCGATGGAGTCGTACTTCTCCTCCGGGGAGGCGCTGCGGGAGTTGACGGTGATGGGGACCGACGCCCCCAGCACCACGCCGGCCATCCTGCCTCCGGCCATGCCGTACAGGGCCTTGCACATCAGGTTGCCCGCGGCGATGGAGGGGACCAGAAAGACGTCCGCGTCTCCCGCCACGGGACTGTGGTAGCCCTTGATCTCCGCCGCCGCCCGGTCGGTGGCCAGGTCGAAGGAGATGGGCCCCTCCACCAGGCAGGGCCCCAGCTCCCCCCGCTCCCCCATGGCCTTCAGGGCGGCGGCGTCCTCGGTCTCCGGCATCTTGGAGCTCACCGCCTCCGCGGCGCACAGGACGGCGGCCTTGGGGGCCTCGTACCCCAAAAAGCGGCACAGGGACAATACATTCCGTAATATTTCGGCCTTTTGCTCCAGATCCGGGGCCACCACCATCCCCCCGTCGGAGACAAACATCAGCTTGTGGTAGGCGGGCACGTCCAAAATGGCCACGTGGGACAGCAGCCGGGCGGCCCGGATGCCCGTGTCCGGCTGGACCACCGCCCGCAGCAGGGTCCCCGTTTGGAGCATCCCCTTGATGAGCATCCGTCCCCGGCCGCGGCGGATCAGGTCCACCGATTTTTGGGCGCAGTCCCCCTCGTCCCCCGCCTCTACCAGGCGCTCCGGGGGCAGGTCATGGCCCAGGGTCCGGGCAATGTCCTGAATTTTTTCCACATCCCCCACCAGAATTGGGGAGATCAATCCGTCTGTCTGGGCCTGAAACACCGCCTCCAGGGTGTGTCTGTCCTGGGCGGCGGCCACCACCGCCTCCACCGGCTCCGACTCCCGCAGGCGGGCCTTCAGCTCCTGAAATCCAGAGATCACCATTGCTCCGGCCTCCTCTCCGCCGATCTTGTTGCTGCTATTGTATCATTCCCCGGCGGAGAAGTATAGCCCCGCCGCTTGGAAAAAAATCTCCCCCGGCCGGAGAAATCCGCACCG
>CASEKM010000275.1 GCA_949288405.1 uncultured bacterium
TCTCGGCCTAAGAGCCGCCGCTTTGCGGCGGTTGGCCTCGAAATGCGCCTGCGGGCGCGATCTTGCCCCTGCGGGGCAATTCACCTTCTCGCGCCCTACGTAAGGAGATTGCCCCACCCGCTGATTAGAGAATCCTCTCAAAAAAGGAGACATGTTTTATGTTTACTGACGGCCGCAGCAAAAAAGTGATCTTTCTGGCCCACTGCCTGTTAAATCAGAACGCGATCTCCGACGGCACCGCAGTGTACCCAGCTGCCTTTCGGGAACTGATTCAGCTCCTGCTGGAGCGGGAGGTGGGCATTATCCGAATGCCCTGTCCGGAGCTGTGCTGCCTGGGTCTGGACCGGGGAGACATCCATGGGGCGGAGCGCCCTGTGGTGGTGGAGAACACCCGCATCCGCCGCGCTATGGAGGCGGACGGCCCCAGGCGGAAGCGGGAGCTGCTGGCAGACCTGGTGGTGGAGCAGATTGCGGAATATCACAGTCATGGCTTTCAGGTCTTGGGCATCGTGGGGGCCAACCGTTCCCCCAACTGCGGGGTGGAGACTACCTCAGACCAGGACCGGGAGCTGGAGGGGCAGGGGGCGTTTATGGAGGCCATCGCCCGGCGGCTGGAGACGGCGGGGACTGCGGTCCCGATGATCGGCCTGAAGGGGACGGACGACGTTCTGAAAAAAGTGGCTGCGCTGCTGTAAAAACTGCCTGATCCAGTTTGCCGAAAGGAGGGGAGCTGGAATGACCCGCCGCTACATCGACCGCATCTTCCTGAACAAACCCCTCCCGGCGGACAGCTACCTGGCCTCCCTCCCGGCGGTGCGCGCCCTGGGGGACCGGGACCACCCCCTAAAAATCCCCGCCGACGTGACCTTCCTGGTGGGGGAGAACGGCACGGGCAAGTCCACCCTGCTGGAGGCAATCGCCGTGGCCTGCGGCTTCAACGCCGAGGGGGGTACCAGGAATTTTGACTTCTCCACCCGGGATACCCACTCCCCCCTGTACGAGTACCTCACCGTCTCCCGGTCGGCCTACCCGAAAGACGGCTTCTTCCTCCGGGCGGAGAGCTTTTACAACGTGGCCACCAACATCGACCAGATGGACGAGACCCCTGGGATCGGCGGCCGGATCATTGACAGCTACGGCGGAATATCCCTCCACAAGCAGTCCCACGGGGAGAGTTTCCTGGCCCTGGTGGAAAACCGCTTCGGGGGCGAGGGCCTCTACCTGCTGGACGAGCCGGAGGCCGCCCTGTCCCCCACCCGGCTGATGTACCTGCTGGTCTGTATCCACGAGCTGGTACAGCGCAATTCCCAGTTTATCATCGCCACCCACTCCCCCATTTTGATGGCCTATCCGGGGGCGTGCCTCTACCAGCTGTCGGGAGATGGGATCCGGCAGGTGAACTACCGGGACACGGAGCACTACCAGGTCACCCGGCGGTTTCTGGAGGACCCGGAGGGGATGATGGAGCGGCTGCTGCGGGAGTAGCGGAGAGGGGGAGAAACTGTGGAGCCTATGAAATCGGTGAGCGGCCTGTGTGCCCTGCTGTTTGGCCTGATCGGGGGCGCGTTTGTCCTGATGGGGGCCGTCTTCGGCCTGCTGAAGGTGCCGGTGCGGGGGGCGGTGCACTCCGGCTGGGCCTTTGTGCCCCTTGGGCTGGCCTGCCTGCGGGCGGCGGGGATCCCTGTGGCCGGAGCGGTGGTTCAGGTGCGGAAATACTGGTGGATCAACTGGAACACGGACAGCTTTGTGAACTGGCCGGGGAAGTGTTCCCCCTGGGTCGCCCGGTGCTCTTATGAGTACCAAGGGCAGACCTATCAGGTAAACAGCTGCCTTCTGTGGCGGGAGCCCGCCCCAGGGGAGCAGCGTCCCGTGGTCTATGTGGATCCGAATTGTCCAAGGCTGGCCTTTGTGGATGCAGATACCCTCCGGTGCCGGGCATGAGACGGCGCTGGAGAAACTGCGGGCGCGTACGGAAAAGAGAAACAGCGCGCCCCACAGGAAAGGTTCCGAAACATGCGGGCGGCCCAGGTGTGCCGCCCCTACGGGTTTTCCTGAGAGCTGTGGAACACGCAGGGGCCGGCCTTCTTTTTACGAGGATTTGCCGGAATGCCCGTAGGGGCGCACCTATGTGTGCGCCCTGATGATCGGGAGCCCTGTACGACCGGGGCGGACACGCAGGTCCGCCCCTACAGTCCAATGGAAACCAGTAGGGGCGCGTTTCAAGGACCCACCCTCATCCGTCACGGCTTCGCCGTGCCACCTTCCCCCTTGGAGGGGGAAGGCTATTTGTACCGGGGGCGTTGGCTCGGCAAACTCAGGCGCAAAAGCGGGACCGCACAAAAGCCTCTCTTGTGAAAGGGAGGGCCGATTCCCCTTATCAAGGGGAAATGTCCCAACGGGACAAAAGGGATGGGGATGACCGCCGAAAGCGGTGGAGGGATTCCGACTAACGAAAACTTTTTGCTCAACGGAATCCCCCACCCGGCTTCGCCGGGAGCCCCCTTTCACAAGGGGGCCGAAGGGCGTGTTTCCCTAACTTAAACGATATTGTCCTAAA
>CASEKM010000276.1:0-406 GCA_949288405.1 uncultured bacterium
CACCGACTGGATCGATGTGGTGGCCTGGCGCCAGACCGCCGAGTTTGTCAGCCGCTATTTCACCAAGGGCCGCATGGCCGTGGTGGAGGGCCGGCTGCAGATCCGCGACTGGACCGACAAAGAGGGCAATAAGCGCACCACCGCCGAGGTGGTGGCCGATCAGGTCTACTTTGGCGACTCCAAGCGGGACGGCGACGGCGGAGGATACGGCAATTCCGGCTACTCCTCCGGCGGCTACTCGGGCGGAGGATATGGTTCCTCCGGCGGCTATTCCGCCCCCGCCGCGCCCGCGGCACCCTCCGGCTTTGGCGCCCCCGCGGGCGGCGACCAGTTTGCCGAGCTCTCTGACGACGACGGCGAGCTGCCGTTTTAATCTTGAACCAAATATGGTTGTAAAAGGAGGTTT
>CASEKM010000276.1:477-3024 GCA_949288405.1 uncultured bacterium
TCTCATGGCTATGGAACGTGATAACCGCGCCCCCCGCGGCCGCAAGCGCCGCAAGGTCTGCGCCTTCTGCGTGGACAAGGTGGAGTGCATCGACTATAAGGATGCCGCCAAGCTGCGCCGCTACACCTCTGAGCGGGGCAAGATCCTGCCCCGGCGCACCACCGGCACCTGCGCCATGCATCAGCGTCAGCTGACCGAGGCCATCAAGCGCGCCCGCCAGGTCGCCCTGCTGCCCTACGTCACCGACTGATCGTGTGCTTCTTTCCGGAGCCTGTCGCAAGACAGGCTCCTTTTTTGTTAAACCGCGGGGAAAACCGGTGGAAGGGAGCGGCTCTGAAAAGCTCTTTCTTTTTTCCCCATTTTCCGGTACAATAGTGGAAAAACCAGCGCCGGGTCCGGCGCGTGAGCGAGGTGTCGAAACATGACGGATATTCTTGTGGCGGGGGGCGGGCCGGCCGGGCTCACCGCCGCCCTGTACGCCGCCCGGGCGGGCAAGTCCGTGGTGGTGCTGGAGGGGAACGCCCCCGGCGGACAGATCAACTTCTCCCCCCTGGTGGAGAACTACCCGGGCCTGCCCTCCATCCCAGGCAGCCAGCTTGCCGAGGACCTGCTGCGCCAGGCGGAGGAGCTGGGGGTGGCGCTGGAGTATGAGACCGTCACCGGCCTGCGCACCCAGGGCTCCGGCTTTCAGGTGACCACCGACTGCGCGGTGCGGGAGTGCCGGGCCCTGGTGGTCGCCACGGGACTTCAGCACCGTACCCTGGGCCTGCCCGGGGAGGAGGAGCTGGTGGGCCAGGGGATCTCCTACTGCGCCGTGTGCGACGGGCCCTTCTATGCCGGAAAGCCTGTCGCGGTGGTGGGGGGCGGGGACACCGCCCTCCAGGACGCCCTGTTCCTCTCCGGCGTCTGCTCCCAGGTGACTCTGATCCACCGGCGGGAGGAGTTCCGGGGCGCCCGCCGCCTGGCGGAACAGGTGCGCGCCCGGGACAACATCCGGTGCTGGATGGACAGCACCGTGGCCGCCCTCCATGCCCGGGAGGGCCGGCTCACCGGCCTCACCGTCCACGGCCGCATCACCGGGGAGGACCGCCCCCTGGAGGCGGAGGGGCTGTTCATCGCCGTGGGGCAGCAGCCCCAGAACACCCCCTTTGCCGCCCTGCTGGACACCGACGACAGCGGCTACCTCCTGGCGGGTGAGGACTGCAAAACCACCCTCCCCGGGGTGTTTGCCGCCGGGGACTGCCGGACCAAGGAGGTGCGGCAACTGACCACCGCCGTGGGGGACGGGGCGGTGGCCGGTCTGGCCGCCTGCCGCTGGGTGGACGAGCACCTGGACTGAATTTTTCCCCACCGAACAGGAGCGATGTGGATTGATCTACTACTTTGCCCCCCTGGAGGGGGTGACCGGCTCGGAGTTCCGCCGGGCACACCACCAATTTTTCCCCGGGGTGGACGCCTACTACATGCCCTTCCTCTCCCCCACCCAGGACCACGTGTTCACCCACCGGGAGCGGCGAAACGTGCTCCCGGAGTATAATCAGGGCTTCCGGGCGGTGCCCCAGCTGCTCACCAAGCGCGCGGAGGACTTTCTCTGGTGCGCCGGGGAGCTCTCCGCCATGGGGTACAGCGAGGTGAATCTGAACCTGGGCTGCCCCTCGGGCACGGTGGTGGCCAAGAGAAAGGGGGCCGGGATGCTGGCCAGGCCGGAGGAGCTGGAGCGCTTTCTGGAGGAGATCTTTGCCCGCGCCCCGGCGGGGCTGCGCATCTCCCTGAAAACCCGGCTGGGTCTGGAGGACCCGGAGGAGTTCCCCCGCCTGCTGGAGCTGTTCTCCCGCTACCCCGTCTCCCTGCTCATCCTCCACCCCAGGGTGCGCGCCGATTTCTACAAAAAGCCGGTGCGCACCGAGTGGTTCGCCTACGCCGCGGAGCACTATCGGGCCCCTCTGTGCTTCAACGGCGGCCTGACCGCGCCGGAGGACTGCGCCCTTCTCTCCCAAACATTCCCCCAGGTGGACCAGGTGATGATCGGCCAGGGGTTGCTGGCCGATCCCGCCCTGGTGCGCCGGGCCAATGGGGGACCCGCCGCCTCCAAGGAGGAGCTGCGGGGCTTCCACGACCAGCTGTACCACACCTACTTAGAAATTTTCGCCAGCCAGCGGAACACCGTCTTCCACATGAAGGAGCTGTGGAGCTATCTGCACACCCGGTTTGAAGGCGGCGAGAAGCCCCTGAAAAAGCTCCGCAGGGCGGCGGACTCCCCCAGCTATGAGGCGGCGGTCGACCAGATGTTCGCCCTCCCCCTCGCCTCCGGCCCCGCCCGGAGCTGAGCTGCCCCATCAATAGGAACCCCCCGGCATAGCCGGGGGTTCTTCCTATGCGGGCAAAGCCCTATGTTACTAGCGGCGCCTGCTGGCGCTTTTTGCGGTCTGTCAGCTGCGAGGGGCTTGCTACTTGCTACCCTTGAAAGGGTCTACAAATTCCTTCATCGTAATTTGGTCCTGTATCTTGTCTTCGTCCAGTTGGTGCTTGATATACTCTGAAATCGCT
>CASEKM010000277.1 GCA_949288405.1 uncultured bacterium
CCCGACTCCCCCTGGCAGAAGGAGTTTGAGGACGACTTCCCCTACGAAGAGACGGAAGACCAGCTGCGGTGCGTGCGGGAGATCAAGGGGGACATGGAAACTCCCCGGCCCATGGACCGGCTGCTGTGCGGGGACGTGGGCTATGGCAAGACCGAGGTGGCCCTGCGGGCGGTGATGAAATGCGTGCTGGACGGCAAGCAGGCCGCCATCCTGGTGCCCACCACCGTGCTGGCCCGGCAGCACTACCTCACTGCCAAGAGCCGGTTTGCCAAATACCCGGTGGAGATCGACGTGGTCAACCGCTTCCGCACGGCGGCCCAGATGAAAAAGGCCCTGGCCGGGGCGGAAGACGGCTCGCTGGATCTGCTCATCGGCACCCACCGGCTGCTGCAGAAAGATGTGAAGTTCAAAAATCTGGGTCTTCTGGTGGTGGACGAGGAACAGCGCTTCGGCGTCACCCACAAGGAGCGGCTGAAGGAGCTGGCCAAACAGGTGGATGTGCTCACCCTGTCCGCCACCCCCATCCCCCGCACCCTGAACATGGCCCTGTCCGGCATCCGGGACATGTCCGCCATTGAGGAGCCCCCCGCCAACCGCCAGCCGGTGCAGACCTATGTGCTGGAGCACGACTGGTCCGTGCTGGCCGACGCCATCCGCCGGGAGCTGGAGCGGGGCGGTCAGGTCTACTATCTCCACAACCGGGTGGACACCATTGAGCGCACCGCCGCCCACCTGCGCACGCTGCTGGGGGACAGTGTGGAAATTGCCGTGGGCCACGGAAAGATGAGCCAGGAAGAGCTGAACGACGTCATGACCCGCATGTCCGACGGGGACGTGGATGTGCTGGTGTGCACCACCATCATCGAGACGGGCATCGACATCGCCAACGTGAATACCCTCATCATCGAGGACGCCGACAAACTGGGCCTGGCCCAGCTCCACCAGATCCGGGGCCGGGTGGGCCGTTCCCCCCGCCGGGCCTACGCCTACCTCACCTACCGCCCGGGCAAAGTCCTCTCGGAGATCGCCGCCAAGCGGCTGAGCGCCATCCGGGAGTTTGCCGAATTCGGCGCGGGCTTCAAAATCGCCATGCGGGATCTGGAGATCCGGGGCGCCGGCAACCTGCTGGGCCCGGAACAGTCCGGCTTCCTCATGAGCGTGGGGTATGATCTGTACCTGAAGCTGCTGGAGGAGGCGGTGCTGGAGGAAAAGGGCGAGGCCCTGCCGCCCCGCCAGGAGTGCACCGCCGATCTGAACGTGTCCGCGGCCATTCCCGACCGGTATGTCCCCTCCGCCGAGCAGCGCATGGATCTGTACCGGCGCATTGCCCGCATCCGCACCCAGGAGGACGCCGACGACATGACCGACGAGCTCATCGACCGGTTCGGCGACCCTCCCCGCCCGGTGAACAACCTCATTGCCATCGCCCAGCTCCGGGGCCAGGCCGCCGCCTGCGGCATCTCCGACATCGCCCAGAAGGGGGACCGGATCACATTTACCCTGGCCCGGTTTGACCTTCAGGCCGTGTCCGCCCTGGCGGGCAGCTTCTCCGGCCGGCTGCTCTTCTCCCCCGGGGACAGGGCCGCCCTCACCCTGCGCCTGCGGAAAGGCGAGGACCCCCTGCGCCAGGCCTCCGCCGTGGTGGAGCGGTACGCCGCCCTGTTCCCCCGGGAGGGTGAAAACAAATCGTGAACCTTTCCCCCGGCCCATTGTCTTTTCCCCGCGGGGGTGGTACAATGTCTCACATCCGCCGGGCTCCGGCCCGGGACGTCTCATTGAAGAAGATAGGAGAATCTCACACCATGAAACACCGTTTGCTTGCCGCGCTGCTCTCCGCCGGGCTGCTGCTGTCCCTGTGCGCCTGCCAGGGGCCTGACGCCGATCCCAGCGGCGATCCCAGCGCCTCCCCCTCTGCCTCCGCCAGCGCTGATCCCAGCGCCTCCCCCTCCGCGCAGGAGATCGTCGCCGATCTCTCCCAGGACCTGCCGACGTTTTCCGCCGGCCTGGCGGCTGATGAGACTGCCCTCACCGTCAACGGGCAGGAGGTCCCCGCCGACCTGTTTTCGTACCTGCTGGCCCTGAACTGCGCCAATCTGGAGCAGTACATCTACTTCTACGGCCTGTCGGGCGTGAGCGTGGAGAGCTACGCCGACCAGCTGCTTCAGGACAGTCTCGACGCCGCCGCCTCCTACGCGCTGCTGGAGCAGAAGGCGATGGAGGCCGGCTGCCCCCTGACCGACGAGCAGCGCGCCGACATTCAGGAGCAGATGATGGCCAACGGCCAGCAGGCCTATGACAACCAGAAGCAGCTGTTCGGCCTCACCGATGAGACCATGGAGTTCATCTTCTCCGTGGACAGCTATTACGACAACCTGCTGGACTCCCAGACCAGCGACCCCACCCAGGCGGAGCTGGAGCAGTATGTCTCTGACAACGGCATTTTCGGCGTCAAGCACATCCTGCTCATGACGGTGGATCCCGAGGGCACCCCCACCGTCCAGGAGGACGGCT
>CASEKM010000278.1 GCA_949288405.1 uncultured bacterium
GGCCTGCACCGCCGCCTGGTCATAGGCGGGGGCCTCCCGCTCCTCAAAGGTGATGGCCCCGGTGGGGCAGGCGGGGAGGCAGTCCCCCAGGCCGTCGCAGTAGTCCTCCCGGGTGAGCTTGGCCACTCCGTCCACCATCTGGATGGCCCCCTCGTGGCAGGCGGCGGCGCAGGCCCCGCAGCCGTTGCACTTGTCCTCATCAATTCGGATGATCTTGCGGATCATAATAAAACCCTCCTCAAAGGCAGGCGCCCGGCGTCCGCCGGCGCGCACTTGACGTTACGCCCCTATTTTACTAAGATAGTCACACAGTGTCTGTTGTATTTCCAACGAAGGAGGCCCAAAATGGAGGAAATTATTTCTGTGCTCGCCCGCTGCCCCCTCTTCTCCGGCCTGGAGGCCCCGGCCCTGGCGGCGCTGCTGCCCCAGCTCCGGCCCGTGCGCTGCCGCCGGGCCAGGGGGGAGGCCATCCTCCGCCCGGGGGAGCGGCCCCCCGGGGTGGGGGTGGTGCTGTCGGGCAGCGCCCGGGTGGTGCGGGAGGACTTCTGGGGGGGCCGCGCCCTCCTCACCGCCCTGGGGCCGGGGGACCTGTTTGCCGAGGCCTTTGTCTGCGCCGGGGTCCCCTCCGCCGTGCGGGTGGAGGCCGTCCAGGACGTCCAGGTCCTCTTTCTCCCCGCCCCCGCGCTCCTCAGCCCGCCCCCGGGGGGTGAGGGGCTGCCCGCCTGCCTGCTGGAGCTGACGGCCCAAAAAAACCTGCTCCTCAACCGGAAGATCCACCACCTGTCCCAGCGGACCACCCGGGCCAAGGTGCTCTCCTACCTGTCCTGGCAGGCGGAGCTGGCCGGCTCCCCCGCCTTCACCATCCCCCTGGACCGGCAGGAGCTGGCTGACTACCTGGCGGTGGACCGCAGCGCCCTGTCCGCCCAGCTGAGCCGCCTGCGGCGGGAGGGGGTACTGGAGTTCCGGCGCAGCTGGTTTTACCTGCGCCAGCGGCCGGAGACATAGCAAAACCCGGGCGCCGCTCCAAGCGCCCGGGTTTTACAATAATTGAAAAAGAGGATCAAATGAAACGAACTGTCTCTTGCAAGTGTTATCCTACCAGAGACTTGTTACAAAAGCTCCCGCAAAGTATTACATAAGTTTTAAATCTTTGTGGCCCGTTTGGAAACGGCCCGCCGGACAACGGAGTGGGGGCGGAGCCGGCACTGCCGGCTCCGCCCCGCGGAGGATTCAAATGAAAAAGATTGCGCTCTTGCCCTGCGAGTATTATGATACCCGGCTTTTGTGAACAAAACCAGCAGGAGTTGTTACAAAAGGATTAAACATCGCCGGAAATTTCTGCATTTCCCCGCAGATCCAGGAAAAATTCCTGAAGCTGGGCCCGGCACTCCTCCTCCAGGGGCCCCCGGTACAGGCGGGGGTGGTGGTTGAAGCGCTCCTCAAACAGGTTGAGCACCGAGCCGCAGGCCCCCGCCTTCTCGTCCCGGGTGCCGTAGCGCACCGTCTCGATGCGGGAGTTGATGATCCCCCCGGCGCACATGGGGCAGGGCTCCAGGGTGACGTACATGGTGCACCGGTGGAGCCGCCAGCTGCCCAGGCGGCGGCAGGCGTCCCGGATGGCCTCCAGCTCCGCGTGGGCGGTGGCGTCCCCGTTCTCCTCCCGGCGGTTGCGGCCCTGGCCGATGATCTCCCCGTCCCGGACGATGACGCACCCCACGGGCACATCCCCCTCCGCCGCCGCCTGGGCGGCCAGCTCCAGGGCGCGGCGCATATAGTCCCTGTGGTCCATGGCTCAGGCCAGCTCCCCGAACAGGGACCACTTGTTGGCGTGGGTGATCTTCACGTCCGCAAAGGTTCCGACGCGCTCCGCGCCGCCGGTGAGACGCACCAGCCGGTTGCCCGGGGTGCGGGCGGAGAGGGGATAGCGGCTGTCCCCGCTCTCCCCGTCGATGAGGCAGCGCACCGTCTGCCCCACGTAGGCGGCGTGCTTCTCCTCGGAGATGGCGTCCTGAAGGGCCACCAGGCGGTTGAAGTTCTGGAGCTTCTCCTCCCGGGACATGGGGTCGTCCATCTTGGCGGCGGGGGTGCCCACCCGGGGGGAGTAGATGAAGGTGAACAGGGCGTCGAACCGCACCTCCTCCAGCACCTTCAGGGTGTCCTCAAACTCGGGGGTGGTCTCCCCGGGGAAGCCCACGATCACGTCGGAGGTGAGGACGATGTCCGGGATCAGGGCCCGCAGGGCCCGGATCTTGTCCAGGTACTCCGCGATGGTGTGCTTCCGGTTCATCACCTTCAGCACCCGGTCGTTCCCCGCCTGGAAGGGCAGGTGGAGCACGGGCGCCACCTTTTCGCACCGGGCCATGGTCTCAAACAGCTTCTGGGTGGCGTCCTTGGGGTGGGAGGTCATAAAGCGGATGAGGAAGTCCCCGGGGACGGCGTTCACCCGCTCCAGCAGGTCGGCGAAGTCCATGGGCTCCTCCAGGTCCTTGCCGTAGGAGTTCACACCAGCTCCTCCACCTCCCTCAAAATGTCCTCCGGCTTCCGGGAGCGCTCCCGGCCCCGGACGTAGGGGACGATGCAGTAGGAGCAGAAGTTGTTGCACCCGTACATGATGGACACCCAGGCCTTCACCCTGTCCTGGCGCACCACCGGGATGCCCTCGGCGATGGAGCCGGGCAGGTCGGGGTTCTGGAAGATGCGCCCCCGGCTGGTGAGGAGGGTGTGGATGAACTCCGGGAACTTCCACAGCACCTGGGGGCCGAACACCAGGTCCACATGGCGGAAGGACTGGCGGATCTTGTCCGCCACATGCTGCTCCTGGGCCATGCAGCCGCACACGCAGATGATCTGGTCCGGGTGGCGGCGCTTCACGTGGACCAGGGCCCCCAGGTTGCCCAGCACCCGCTGCTCGGCGTGCTCCCGGATGGCGCAGGTGTTCAGGACGATGATCCGGGCCTCCTCCTCGTCCTGGGTGAATCCGAAGCCCATGGCCTGCAAATAGCCCCGGATGCGCTCGGAGTCCGCCTCGTTCTGCTGGCAGCCGTAGGTGTCCACAAAGGCCAGGGGCCGCTCCCCCCGGGCGGCATTCAGGTCCGCGATCTCCCGGCAGAAGGAGAGCTGGCGGTCCACATCCGCCTGGGGAATGGTGGTGGTGATTCGTTCCATTGGTTCCTCCCTGATGGGTCCTGCCTCCCGGCGGGGTGTGCCTGGGAGGGAAATTGAAAAGCTCGTTCCTGTTATGATAGCATCTTTTGCAGGCGGGGGCAAGAGGGACGCCGGCCGAAAAATCCCCGGCCGGCTCTACAGTTTTTGCTGAAACGCTCCCGGGAATCTTGTAGTGGAGGCCCTGGGGCCTCCCGCCCAGGGACGGCTTGCGGCGGGCCCGTGGCCCCCTCTTGGCCTGCGCCCGCCGGGGCATCAGGAGTCCCCGCCTGTAGGGGCCGCCGCCCTCGGCGGCCCGCGG
>CASEKM010000279.1 GCA_949288405.1 uncultured bacterium
ACAATCCGGAGAAAATTGTGGAAATCTCCTCCGCCCTGCTGGCGGGGGAGCAGGTCTCCCTCTGGTCCCGCTGGCCCATCTCCGGGAAAATGCCCACCGGCCTTGTCTGGGCGGAGCGGGAGCGGGCGGACGTTGTGGTGGATTTTTGGCCCGTTTCCCCGGCAGTGGGGGGGCTGCGCCCCCTGCGGCTGTGTCCCAGGACCCTGCGGCTGGGGATGGGGTGCAGGAAGGGGGCCGCTCCGGAGGCCATCCGCGCCCTGGCCCTGGCGGTGCTGGAGCAGGCGGAGGTCCCCCTCCAGGGGGTGGAGGCGGTGTGTACCATCGACTTGAAGCAGGCCGAACCCGGCCTGCTGGCCTTCTGCGGGGCGCTGGAGCTGCCCCTCACCACCTACTCCGCCGGGGAGCTGGCCCAGGTACCAGGGGACTTCACCCCCTCCCCCTTTGTGGAGAAGGTCACCGGGGTGGACAACGTGTGTGAGCGCTCCGCCCTGGCGGAGGGCGGGGTCCTGCTGGTGGGGAAAACCGCCCGAAACGGGGTCACCGCCGCCCTGGCCGGGCGGGAGCCCCGGCTCACCTGGAATACAGATGGGAGGAATACCCCTTGAAACAACTCTATGTCATCGGAATGGGCCCCGGCGGCGGGGAGCAGCTCACCCCCCAGGCCCGGCAGGCCCTGGAGGAGAGCGCCGTCCTGTGCGGCTACACCGCCTATCTGGAGCTGGCCCGGGAGTTTCAGGCGGGGAAGGAGCTGATCTCCACCCCCATGACCCGGGAGCTGGAGCGGTGCCGCCTGGCCCTGGAGCGGGCGGCGGCGGGACAGACCACCGCCCTCATCTGCAGCGGGGACGCGGGGGTGTACGGCATGGCCGGGCCGGTGCTCCAGCTGGCGGAGGAATTTCCCGAGGTGGATGTGGAAGTCATTCCCGGAGTGACGGCGGCCCTGGCGGGGGCCGCCCTGCTGGGGGCCCCCCTGATACACGACTTCGCGGTGATCTCCCTGTCCGACCTGCTCACCCCCTGGCCGGTGATCCAGCGGCGGCTGGACTGCGCCGGGGCGGGGGACTTTGTGGTGTGCCTCTACAACCCCATGAGCAAAAAGCGCCGGGACCACCTGCGGCGGGCCTGCGATATCCTCTTAAAGCACCGGGACGGGGACACGGTGTGCGGCTGGGTGAAGAACATCGGCCGGGTGGGACAGGAGAAGCGGCTGCTCACCCTGGCAGAGCTGCGGGAGGAGCAGGTGGACATGTTCACCACCGTGTTCATCGGCTCCCAGTCCACCCGGGAAATCGCCGGGCGGATGGTCACCCCCCGGGGGTACGAGGCCAAGGCATGCGCATTCTGATTTTCGGCGGCGCCACCGAGGGCCGCCTGCTGGCCCAGGCCCTGTCGGAGCGGGGCGTCCCTGCCGCCGTCTGCGTGGCCACAGAGCTGGGGGCGGAGGAGCTGTCCCAGCTGCCCGGCATCACCCCCCTGGTGGGGCGGAAAACCCAGGCGGAGATGGCCGGGCTGCTGCAAGGCGTAAGCCGGTGCGTGGACGCCACCCACCCCTACGCCCGGGAGGTCTCCGCGAATATCCGCTCCGCCTGCCGCTCCGCCGGGGTCCCTCTGCGCCGCCTGCTGCGGCGGGAGAGCCAGCTGCCGGCGGGCAGCGTGTTGGTGGGCAGCTCGGAGGAGGCCGCTCAATTTCTCCAGGGGCAGGAGGGAAACATCCTCCTGGCCATCGGGGCTAAGAAGCTGTCCGCCTTTTCCGGCCTGGACCCAGCTCGGCTCTACCCCCGGGTGCTGCCGGTGGAGGAAAGTCTATCCGCCTGCCGCCGGGCGGGGGTCCCCACCAAAAACATCATCGCCATGCACGGCCCCTTCTCCCAAACACTCAACGAGGCCATTCTGGAGCAGTACCGCATCCACTGGATGGTCACCAAGGACGGCGGCTCCGCCGGGGGGTTCGGGGAGAAGGTCTCCGCGGCCCAAAACACCGGGGTCTCCCTGGTGGTTATTGGACGGCCGGAGGATGATGGGGAGGATTTGGATTCTATTTTGGATTGGGTGCTGAATTGATCGTGTCTGCGCGGGGAATTTCGCCGCCTGCGGGCGGCGAGTGACTTTCCCAGCGATGGGAAAGTCACCAAAGGATTGCCGGGGGACGCCGCAGAGGCGAACTTCGTTCGCCAATGACGGCTTTCCCCCGGTCCCCCATTACGGAGGTCACCCCTTGGGTTGGGCAGAAAATTCCCGGCGCGCAAAATCTGAGTGACTGGTCTAAATTTTCGCCGGGCCACTGGGCCCTGGGTGTGCAAAATTTAGAATTGCTGCGGTTCAAAAACTGCGCCTGTGTTTGCCGAGCCAGCGGTACCAGTTCATTTTCCACCGCAGGGGCGGGTGTCCTCACCCGTCCGCCCCGAAATGTTCCGATTTGCCCGTAGGGGCGGCCCCATGTGGCCGCCCGCGTTTCCCTGAGCCGAAC
>CASEKM010000280.1 GCA_949288405.1 uncultured bacterium
CGCCAAGATGATCAATGAGATGAAGCCCCGGCACCTGTCCGCCATGACCTTCGCCCCCGCCAAGGGCACCCCCCTGGGGGAGGACGTGCTGGCGGGCCGGTTCAAAGTGTGCACCCCAGACCAGATTTTGGAGGAGTGCCGTCTGCTCATCGAGCACCTGGACGTGGACCCGCTACACTTCACCAGCAACCACGCCTCTAACTACCTGCCCCTGAAGGGCGGTCTGCCGGAGGACAAGGAGAAGTTCCTGAAGCTGCTGGACGAGGCCCTGGCGGGCAAGATCCGCCTGCGGAAGACCCTGAACCGGGGGATTTGAGGGAATGCAGAATTCAGAATGCAGAATGCAGAATGGGGCGGCCCTGTGGGCCGCCCCGTCTTTATGCCGTTTTGTGAGGAATTTACCAGGGGAACCAGCCGTCGTCCTCCCGGGCGGCCACCACGTCCAGGGCCCCGTCCAGCAGCTCGGCTGCGTCGGCCCGGGTGAGGCTGTCGCCCAGGGCGGCGGAGTTGACGCTCTCCTCCCGCAGCACCCCGGAGGCGGCCAGGTTGGCGGCGGCCTGACTGGCCCAGTGGGCTTCGCTTCCCTGGGCGGAAAAGACCTCCAGGGGCACGTCGGCCACGTCCAGCAGGTTGTTGAGCATCACCGTGGCCTCTCCGCGGGTGACGCCCTCCTCCGCGCCGAACACCGGCGCGCCCCGCTCATCCTTGGAGCCCTGGATCACCCCGGCCTGGAGGGCGGCGGACACGCAGCCCTTAGCCCAGGTGGGGATGGCCTCGTCGTCGGAGAAGCCGGTGAGGCTCACGTTCTCCAGGGGCTCCAGACCGGCGGCTGCCATGGCCAGGGAGAGGAACTCCGCCCGGGACACCGGCTGGTCCGGGTCAAAGAAATACCGGCCGTTCCGGTACTCGCCCACGAAGATGCCCTCCTCCGCCAGGCGGAGGGCGGCCTTGTGGGCGGGATGGCCCTCCAGATCGGCGTAGTCCACCTTGGTGTCCGGCTTCTGGATCTGGACGGTTACCTTGGCCTCGGGGGAGGTATTGCCGGCGGAATCGATGGCCACATAGGTGAAGGAATCCTTCCCCGTCTTATTCTCATAGGGGGTGTAGACGAACCGGGCCGAGCCGTCCTCAGAGAGCTCCACGCTCCCCCGGGCGGGGGTGGCGGTGAGCTGGAAGGTGAGGGTGTCCCCCTCCCCGTCCACCGCGTCAAAGTAGCCGGTGATGGCTACGTTTCGATAGGTGGTCAGGTCCATGTTCCGGGCGATGGGGGCCTCGTTGGCGGCGGTGAGGAGATAGAGGGTGACGGTGACGTCCTCCGGCTCCCCGGAGGAGACGGAAAAGGCCGGCGTGAAGGTGAAGCTGGTGGTGGTGACGGTGGGGGAGGAGCTGGACTGGAAGGCCAGCCCGGACAGGGCGGTGGCGTCCACCACGGTGCCCACGGTCAGGGGCTGCCCGCCCAGTACCAGGGAACCGGCCCCCGGGTCGGGGAGCGTAGCCAGGGTGATATAGGAGAGAGATGCGTCTGTCCCCTCCTCCAGGGCAAAGTCCTCCAGGGAGAAGGCGATGGTGTCCCCCACCAGGCCGTTTTTGGAGAAGTCGGCCAGGGCTGGGGCCTCCTCCTTCTTGTCCCAGAAGAAGGCGGAGGCGGAGAGGGGGAGGGAGCCGGCCAGCAGCAGAACCGCCGCCGCGGCCAAAAGGAAGCGCTGTTTCAACGGGATGACCTCCTTGTTGATGGTGTGCCTCTAGTATCTGCCTGGATGGGGAAATGATACAGGAAAAGAGTGGGAGAGGCGCGCGCCGGGATTTTCCCAGCCGTTGCTCCTTGTGCCCGATGGGAAAGCGTGATATAATAAAACGATTTCCAGAAAACCATATGATATCACACAGATTGTGAGGTTTTTGCCATGACTTATCAGGAAGAATTTATCACCTTTATGGTGCGCTCCGGCGTGCTGACCTTCGGGGACTTCACCACCAAGTCCGGCCGGAAGACCCCCTACTTTGTGAACACCGGCAACTACAAGACCGGCGCCCAGGCGGCCAAGCTGGGGGACTACTACGCCGCCTGCATCCAGGAGCACATGCCCGAGGGCATCACCGCCCTGTTCGGCCCCGCCTACAAGGGCATCCCCCTGGCGGTGTCCGCCGCCGCCTCCCTGTACCGGAACTATGACCGGGACCTGCCCTACTGCTTCAACCGCAAGGAGGCCAAGGACCACGGCGAGGGGGGCTCCATGGTGGGCTATAAGCCCCAGGACGGGGACAACATCGCCATCGTGGAGGACGTGGTCACCGCCGGCACCGCCGTGCGGGAGTCCATCGAGCTCTTTCAGCACGTGGCCGATGTGAATATCAAGGCCCTGTTCGTCTCCGTGGACCGCATGGAGCGGGGCACCCGGGACTGCTCCACCCTGGACGAGCTGCGCCAGGACTACGGCATCCAGGTCTT
>CASEKM010000281.1 GCA_949288405.1 uncultured bacterium
GAGCGCCTCTACCCCTTCTTTGTCCCTCGCTATGGCGAGGAGGGGCCGTTCTACACCGATGTGGAGGCCCTGTGTCAGGGACTGGGGGCGGAGTACATCTGGAATGCGGATACTCAGACAGCCACTGCCACCTACCGGGACGTGACCGTAGAGATGACCGCGGGCAACAGCCAGGTCCTGGTGAATGGGGAGCCTATGGAGTTGATTGGTGATCTGTGGGACGAGATGAATCAGGAGATCGTGGAGGATGTTCCCCTGTTTATTAAGTTAAAGGACGGGGCGCTCATTGCCCCAACGTACCTATTTTCCAATGGGAGTACGACCGGCGGTGTGTGGGACATTGGTATCAGCATGGTCCATTTGGCCGATGGTATGGAACAGGACCCCAACCGCCTAGTGGTCCTGCCCTAAAGCAGAGACACAACAAGCCCCTGGGCTGCGGCCCGGGGGCTTGTCTGCTTGTCTATAGGGGACCGGGCGGCCCGGTGTGCCGCCCCTACGAAATGGACTGGGCGGCGCGCCCGGGAGGCCGCGCCCTACATGGGTCGGAATCTCTGGGACGGGCGGGTCTGGGACCCGCCCCTACGGTTCAAACGGATTGCTCTAATCATCGGGACCGTTCCCCTCATCCGTCACGGCTTCGCCGTGCCACCTTCCCCTAAAGGGGAAGGCAAAAGGCTTGGATTTCAAAGCCTTCCCCTTTAGGGGAAGGTGCCCCCGAAGGGGGCGGATGAGGTATCCGTGTTTGGGACCAAGTACCGTTGGCTTGGCAGAGGAAGGCGCAGGTGTGAAATCGCAGCCGTTGCAATTTTGGGGAAGACAGGCCCCAGTGGGCCCGGAAGGAATCGCAAGCGACCACTCAGATTTTGCGCGCCGGAAATTTTTTGCCTGGTTCAAGGGGTAGCCCTCGTAAAGGGGGCCGGGGAAAGGCGACTAGGAGCACCGGAACGGTGCTCCTCTGGAGCCGTCCCCGGTGGCGTTTTGGTTAATCTCTCCCGTACTCCCGGCGAAGCCCAGCGTAGCGGGTTCGCCGGGAAGAGGAGGAGCAAGGGAGCGGGCGTAGTTTTCGCCGTCAGGCGGAAACGGAGACAAGCGGACTTTGCGACGACGAGCCGCCATGGGCAAAGTAGGTCGCCGCCCGCAGGCGGCGAAATCCCCTGTGCCCCCCGAGACGGCGCGCCGGGTCGTCGCGCCCTACGGAGTAAACGGAAACCGGGCCGGCGGCGAAACACAGTTTCGCACAAAGTTCTTTTGCCTACTTTTCTTTCCAGAAAAACAGGAGGGCGGAGGCCGTATGGCCTCCGCCCAAACTCGTATTCCAGAAAAACTCAGCACATCTTGGCGCCGGCGGGGATCTTGTCGTCGATCATCAGCAGGTTCAAACGCTCCTCGCCCTTCTCGGTGTGGACGGCGGAGATGAGCATGCCGTTGGACTCCAGCCCCATCATCTTCCGGGGGGGCAGATTGACGATGGCCACCAGGGTCTTGCCCACCAGCTCCTCGGGCTTGTAGTACATGGCGATGCCGGAGAGGATCTGCCGGTCGGTGCCGGTGCCGTCGTCCAGGGTGAAGCGCAGCAGCTTGTTGGACTTCTTCACCGGCTGGCAGTCCTTCACCTTCACGGCCCGGAAGTCGCTCTTGCAGAAGGTGTCGAAGTCCACCGGCTCGGTGAGCTGGGGCTCCACCTCCAGGTCGGGGAGGGCGGCCTTCTTGGCCTCAGCCTCCGCCTGCTCCAGGGCCTCCAGGGCCTTGGGGGCGTCGATGCGGGGGAACAGGTTGTCCCCCCGGACCACGGTGACGTCGGGGCGGAGAGAGGCCCACTTCCCGGCGCTCTCCCAGGTGGAGCAGTGATCACAGGCGCCGATCTGCCGCAGGATCTCGGCGGCGGAGGCGGGGATGAAGGGGGTCAGCAGGATGGCGCACACCCGCAGGGTCTCCAGCAGGTGGTACATGACAGTGGCCAGGCGCACCCCGTTGGCCTCCATGTCCTTGGCCAGCACCCAGGGGGCGTTCTCGTCGATATACTTGTTGGCCCGGGAGATCACCTTGAAGATCTCCGCCAGGGCGTTCTGGAAGGCGTAGTGCTCCATCTGCTCCTCGTACCGGGCCCGCAGGCCGGACACCAGGGCGATGAGCTCCTCGTCCATGGGCTCCAGCCGGCGGTCTGCGGGCAGCGTGCCGCCGAAGTACTTGCCCACCATGGACACGGTGCGGCTGAGCAGGTTGCCCAGGTCGTTGGCCAGGTCCACGTTGATGGTGTTGATGAGGGCCTCGTTGGAGAAGTTGCCGTCGGAGCCGAAGGGGAAGGTGCGCAGCAGAAAGAAGCGCAGGGCGTCCACCCCGAACTGCTCGGCCAGGATATAGGGGTCCACCACGTTGCCCTTGGACTTGGACATCTTGCCGCCGTCCAGCAGCAGCCAGCCGTGGCCGAACACCTTCTTGGGCAG
>CASEKM010000282.1 GCA_949288405.1 uncultured bacterium
AAGGGGGTCATCTACTTCGGCCTGATGCTCACCAAGGACGGCCCCAAGGTGGTGGAGTACAACGCCCGCTTCGGCGACCCGGAGACCCAGCCCCTCCTGTCCATGCTGGACACCGACCTGATGGACATTTTCCAGGCCTGCGTGGACGGCACCCTGGACCAGGTGGACATCCAGTGGAAGAAGGGCGCGGCCTGCTGCATCGTGCTGGCCTCCGGGGGCTACCCGGTGAAGTACCAGAGCGGCTACCCCATCTCCGGCCTGGAGGAGGCGGGCAAGCTGGCCACCGTGTTCCACGCGGGCACCAAGCTGGGGGAGGACGGCTCCATCCTCACCGCCGGAGGGCGGGTGCTGGGCGTCACCGCCGTGGGAGAGGACCTTGAGGACGCCATCCAGAGGTCTTACGCCGCCTGTAAGCCCATCTCCTTCCAGGATATGCACTTCCGCACCGACATCGGAAAGGTATGATGTCCTTGGAGATCCACGGCGTCGTCTTTGACGTGGACGGGGTGCTGTTCGACACCGAGCGGCTCACCCAGCAGACCTGGAACACCGTCAGCCGGAAAATGGGCTGGCCCCAGGTGGGAGAGGCCTACCTGGAATTTGTGGGCCGGAACCGCACCGACATCTTCCGCAAAATGGTAGAGCTGTTCGGCGTGGAGTTCCCCAAGGAGGTCTTTATGAAGGTGTGCTCCGCCTACTCCCAGGCCCGCATGGAGCGGTACGGGGTCCCCATAAAGCCGGGCGTGCGGGAGCTCCTGGCCTTTCTCAAGGAGCGGGGCATCCCTACCGCCCTGGCCACCTCCACCGGCCGCCCCCGCACGGAGCGGCGGCTGGAGATGACCGGCCTGGCCCCCTACTTCTCCGCTGTCATCACTGGGGACCAGGTGGTCCACAGCAAGCCGGACCCGGAGATCTATCTGCTGGCCTGCCAAGCCCTGGGGACGGCCCCCGCCCATACGCCTGCCATTGAGGACTCCCGCAACGGTATCCTCTCCGCCCACAGCGCCGGGATGCCCGTCATCATGGTGCCGGACATGATCCCGCCCACCCCGGAGCTGGAGGCGCTCCTCTTCCGCCGCTGCGCCCACCTGGGGGAAGTTCAGCAGCTTTTCGCTCAGCTTCTTGCATAATTTCCTGCATGTACGCCCGGACCGCCGCTGGTCCGGGCGCTTTTTTCTCTCTGGCAAACTTCCCCCGCCGGAAATGAATCTTTTCTTTCATTTTCAAGCCCTTCCAGATTTTTTTAAATCTTTGCAAAACCTTAACAAACGATTTTGCAAAGTATCTTGCACTTTTAGGCAAAAAGCGTATAATAGAAAGCGCCAAAAAGATAGGCCTTCTGCCAGAGACAGCGAGACGGCTGCGTGGGAGAAGCCCCTATCTTTTTTTGTAGGAAAAGGGGTCCGGCTCTGCCGCCCCGCGGAATGCAGACCTGCGGTCCCTTTTCCTTCATAACAGGAAAGGACGCGAGGCCATGAACTATTACCAGGAAACCCCCGAAAAGGTCCTGGAGGAGCTGAACACCACCCAGGCCGGCCTGACTCACCAGGAGGCCGGCGACCGGCTCGCCAAGTACGGACCCAACAAGCTGGCAGAGGGCAAAAAGGTCACTCTGCTCCAGCGCTTTCTCCAGCAGCTGTGCGACCCCATGATCATCATCCTTCTGGCTGCCGCCGCCGTCTCCGGCGTCACCGCCGCCTACTCCGGCGAGTCCTTCACCGACGTGTTTATCATCCTCGCCGTGGTGCTCATCAACGCCGTGCTGGGCGTGTACCAGGAGAGCAAGGCGGAAAAGGCCATCGAGGCCCTTCAGGAGATGACCGCCGCCACCAGCAAGGTGCTCCGGGACGGCAAGATGTCCCTGCTGCGCAGCGACGTGCTGGTCCCCGGCGACATTGTGATCCTGGAGGCGGGCGACTCCGTCCCCGCCGACTGCCGCATTTTGGAGAGCGCCAGCATCAAGGCGGAGGAGGCCGCCCTCACCGGCGAGAGCGTCCCGGTGGAGAAGGACGTGGCCCCCATCCTGTCAGACGACGAGGTCCCCCTGGGCGACCGGCACTGCATGCTCTATATGGGCTCCACTGTGGTCTACGGCCGCGGCCGGGCGGTGGTGTGCTCCACCGGCATGGACACCGAGATGGGCAAGATCGCCGACGCCCTGGCCCAGGCGGAGCAGGGCGAGACGCCGCTGCAGCGGAAGCTGGGCCAGCTGAGCAAGGTTTTGAGCGTGCTGGTGCTGGGCATCTGCGTCTTCATCTTCCTGTTCAGCCTGCTCCGGGCGGGCGACTTCCACCTGGATACCGTGATCAGCACCTTTATGGTGGCCGTCTCCCTGGCGGTGGCCGCCATCCCCGAGGGTCTGGCCGCCGTGGTCACCATCGTGCTGTCCATCGGCGTCACCAATATGTCCAAGCGCAACGCGGTCATCCGGCGGCTCACC
>CASEKM010000283.1 GCA_949288405.1 uncultured bacterium
GGCTTGCTGGTGATGTCGTAGACGATGCGGTTGACCCCCTGCACCTCGTTGACGATGCGGGTAGAGATGCGGTCCAGCACCTCATAGGGGATGCGGGCCCAGTCGGCGGTCATGAAGTCCGCCGTGGTGACGGCCCGCAGGGCCAGGGTGTAGTCATAGGTGCGCCCGTCGCCCATGACGCCCACGGAACGGGTGTTGGTGAGGACAGCAAAATACTGGTTCAGGTTTTTGTCCTCACCGGCCTTGGCGACCTCGTCCCGGAAGATGAAGTCCGCCTCCCGCAGCAGGTCGGCCTTCTCCTTGGTGATGTCCCCGATGATGCGGATGGCCAGACCGGGGCCGGGGAAGGGCTGGCGGGAGACCAGATACTCGGGCAGGCCCAGCTCCCGGCCCAGCTGCCGCACCTCGTCCTTGAACAGCAGCCGCAGGGGCTCGATGATCTCCTTAAAGTCCACATAGTCGGGCAGGCCGCCCACGTTGTGGTGGCTCTTGATGACGGCGGCATTCCCAGCACCGGACTCGATCACGTCGGGGTAGATGGTGCCCTGGGCCAGGAAGTCCACCTTGCCGATCTTCTTGGCCTCCTCCTCGAAGACGCGGATGAACTCCTCGCCGATGATCTTCCGCTTCCGCTCGGGCTCAGTGACGCCGGCCAGCTTGACCAGGAAGCGCTGCTCCGCGTCCACCCGGACAAAGTTGATGTCCCATTTGGAGAAGGCGGCCTCCACCTCGTCCCCCTCGTCCTTCCGCATCAGGCCATGGTCCACAAAGACGCAGGTGAGCTGGGGCCCAATGGCCTCGGCCAGGAGGGCGGCCACCACGGAGGAGTCCACTCCGCCGGACAGGGCCAGCAGCACCTTTCCGCTGCCCACCTGCTCCCGCACCTGCCGGATGGCGGTCTTACAGTAGTCCCCCATGGTCCAGTCGCCCACGGCGCCGCACACCTCATAGAGGAAATTGCGGATCATGGCGATGCCGTTCTCAGTGTGCTCCACCTCCGGGTGGAACTGGACGCCGTAGAACCCCCGGGCCTCGTCGGCGATGGCCACGTTGGGGCAGGCGTCGGAGTGGGCGGTGAGGGCGAAACCCTCGGGCACCTTGGCCATATAGTCCCCGTGGCTCATCCAGGAGACGCCCTGGGCGGGCAGGCCCTGGAACAGCTTACAAGTGTTGTCGTAATAGGTGGCGGTCTTGCCGTACTCCCGGGCGGAGTCGTCCTGGGCCTCGGTGACCTGGCCCCCCAGCAGGTGGGCCATCAGCTGACAGCCGTAGCAGATGCCCAGAATGGGCACCCCCCAGGTGAAGATCTCCGGGTCCACCTTGGGGGAGGACTCCAGATACACGCTGTTGGGGCCGCCGGTGAAGATGATGCCGATGGGGTCCATGGCCTTCAGCTCGGCCAGGGGAGTGGTGCAGGGCTTGACCTCGCAGTACACACTGCACTCCCGGACACGGCGGGCGATGAGCTGGTTGTACTGGCCGCCGAAGTCCAGCACGATAACAGTCTGGTGAGACATAAATGCACCCTTTCTCGCAAAGATTTTACAGCTGTTTTACCCTGCCCGCCTTGTATTCAGGCGCAGGCGGGGCTATACTTCCCTTTGGAAACGCAAGGGAGGTGAGTGATATGGAGTTTCATTGGGACGCCGCCGCCGATCTGGAGGATCTGATCTACGAGTGCAAGGAGGTATCCGCCAGCGAGCGGTGAGCATATAGTTTCTGGAGAACCACACCGGAGGGTGTGGTTTTTTCGTCCCTCAGCCAGGGTCAGCGGCGAATTTACCTTGTTCCACCGTAAAGCAGACGGAAATGATTCCATCTGGCTCTCCGAGAGGAGCATCTCCCCGGGAGGTCACATCCCAGATGCCGAAACAGATACGATAGCGGCCGTCAGGCAGATCGCCGTATCCCTCATCCAGAAGGGGCTCATAGGTGAAGGACGCTCCGGGGCCGGTCTCCCTTCCCACGCCTGCTGTGCTGTAGGGCTTGTTAGGGATCGTATACCAGCGCCCCTCCAATTCCACATCCAGACGCTCATAATCCGGGGAATCGCCGTGGTAAAAGGTCCGGTCCGTATGGTTTTCAAAGGTGAGGGAAAGTGCGGTAGAGGAGCGGATGGGCTGGCAGGAGAGGGAGACCTGGCTGGGATAAGTCTCCAGCGTCTCCGCCGGCGTCAGCTCCGCCGGGTCGAAGGGCTCCGGCGGCCGGGACAGAAACCACACATAGGCCAGGACAGCCGCCGCCAGAATGATGGCCGGAAGGTTATTGCCTCCGAATAATTTTTTGCGCATTACACAGCCCCTCCATTCTATTGATACAGGTGAGAAACAGAGGCGGAGGTTGCAAAAAGCCTTCCCCCCATAGGGGGGAAGGTGCCCCGAAGGGGCGGATGAGGGGGCGCCGGCGGCTGCATACACCCACCCTCA
>CASEKM010000284.1 GCA_949288405.1 uncultured bacterium
CAGCTGACAGACCGCAAAAAGCGCCAGCAGGCGCCGCTAGTAACATAGGGCTTTGCCCGCATAGGAAGAACCCCCGGCTTTGCCGGGGGGTTCCTATTGCTCTGCCGCCCGATGCGGAGCCGGCCGGCTGTGCCCTGTGGGTGCTGCATGATTTTTTGCAGAACCCCTTGACAACTGTGTATCTTCCATATATACTGTGCATATAGTATATATACACTATACCAAGAAAGGCAGGCCGCCCCGGCGGCGCCGGACCCGTGCGCAGGGCTGGCAGTTTTCCGGGCGGTTTACATGGTGCGCCATATGGACATTATTTTAAGCAATTCCAGCGGAAAACCCATCTATGAACAGATCACCGACCAGGTCAAGGCCCAGATCCTGGACGGCACTCTGGCGGCGGGGGACGCCCTGCCGTCCATGCGGGTGCTGGCCCGGGAGCTGCGGATCTCGGTGATCACCACCAAGCGGGCCTATGAGGAGCTGGAGCGGGAGGGCTTTTTGGAGACCGTCCCCGGCAAAGGCTGCTTTGTGGCCCCTCAGAACCGGGAGCTGCTGCGGGAGGCCCAGCTGCGCCGGGTGGAGGACATCCTCGCCCAGGCGGTGGAGGAGGCCCAAAAGGGCGGCTTCTCCCTGGAGGAACTGCGGGAGCTTCTGGATCTACTCTATAAGGGTGACGAACTATGAAAAATTGTTTGGAAGTAAAGGACCTGTGCAAGTCCTATCCGGACTTTGCCCTGGACCATGTGAATCTGACCATACCCGGGGGGACCATCATGGGCCTCATCGGGGAGAACGGGGCGGGCAAGACCACCCTCATCAAGTGCATCCTGAACCTGACCCGCCGGGAGCGCGGGAAGATCACCGTCCTGGGGTACGACAGCGAGAGGGAGGAGCGCCAGGCCAAGCTGGAGGTGGGCGTGGTGCTGGACGAGTGCTTCTTCCACGACTCCCTGCGGCCCAAGGATTTGAAGCGCATTCTGGGCCCCGTGTTCCCCACCTGGGACGACGGGCTGTTTGAGGCGTACCTGGAGAAGTTCCGCCTGCCCCCCAATAAGCGCGTCAAGGAGTTCTCCCGGGGCATGAAGATGAAGCTGTCCCTGGCCGCCGCCCTGGCCCACCGGCCCAAGCTGCTGATTCTGGACGAGGCCACAGCTGGCCTGGACCCGGTGGTGCGGGACGAGATCCTGGACGAATTCCTGCGCTTTATCTCCGACGAGGACCACGCCGTTTTGATCTCCAGCCACATCACCAGCGATCTGGAGAAGGCGGCGGACTACATCACCTATATCCACCAGGGGAAAATCGTCCTGTCCGAGGCCAAGGACGACATTCTGGACCGCTACGGCCGGGTGGGCTGCACCGCCGCCGACCTGGCGGCCGTGGACCCGGCGGACCTGCTGGCGGTGCGGAAGGGCTCCTTCGGCTGTGAGGCCCTGGTGGCCGACCGGGGGGAATTTCACCGGACATACCCCAAGCTGATGGTGGAGCCCATCAAGCTGGAGGACATCATGCTGTTTCTGGGAAGGGGGGAGGAGGCATGACCGGCCTGCTCTGGAAAGACGTTCTCATCATGGGGAAGAACCTCCGGTTCTACGCCCTCTTTTTGCTGGCTTATTTCGGCCTGGCCCTGCTGGGGGTCTTTGACGTGACCTTCGTGATCACATTTTCTACTGTCATTATTATGATGCTGCCCATCTCCTGCTTCTCCATGGACGAGGCGGCCAAGTGGGACCGGTTCGCCCGGTCCTTCCCCCTGGAGCCCCGGACCATCGTGGGGGCCCGGTACCTGTTCACCCTGCTGATCCTGCTGGCCCTGACCGCCTTCAGCAGTGTGTGCGCCGTGTTGGTCGACCTGCTGCACATCGGGGACGGCACCCTGGCGGAGTACCTGGGGGCCATGCTGGGCTCCCTGGGGGTGGGGCTGCTGATTGTGGACGTGATGCTCCCCCTGTGTTACAAGCTGGGGCCGGAGCGGGCCCGGCCCTATCTGTTCGCCGTGCTGTTCACCCCCTTTGTGGCCATTTTCCTGCTGCTGCGGTTTGGGAAGGACCTGGGGCTGAGCCTGGCGTTTTTGAATCAGATGCCGGAGTTAAACGCCCTGGGGCTGATCGGGCTGCTCCCCCTGGCGGGGCTGCTTGGGCTGGCCGTCTCCTTCCTGATCTCCTGCCGCATTTTGGACCGGAAGGAGTTTTGACCGTGAGACGGCGGCTTCTCCTGTGGGCCGGGCGGGGAGCGGCGGCGTGCTCCGCCCTGCTCCCCTTCACCGGGGCCATCCGGCCCGCCGGACCGGCGGCCTGGGCCCTGCTGGTGCTGGCGGCCGCCCTGATGCTGGCGGGCGGGGCGGGGGCCCTGTCCGACCGGGGCTGAACAGAGCGGAGCCATGTGGTATAAGAGCGGCGGGAAAGTCCTCGCTGCGCTCGC
>CASEKM010000285.1 GCA_949288405.1 uncultured bacterium
ACAAAAAATAGACTTGACAAAATGACAGGTATGGGTTTACAATAACGCATGACCAGGAATCAGTCAGAGAGATGGGCGGCAGGCACCGTCTCCCGGCTGAAGGACCGGGCGGCGCCGCAGATGCCGGACAGACAGGAATGAGGTGAGCACCAATGAGTCAGTTTTTTATGCAGCGTAACAGCTGGAAGCCTGAGAGCAGGCAGAGCGGAGCATTGGTGCATGCGTAAGAGTTTTCCCACAGGCTCATACGGAGAGATCTTTGTTCCATCGTTTGCATCAGGCGGCGGTGGTATTTTTATACCCAAAATTTCTGCATAAGGAGGTGAGAAGCATGACGATGATGAAGCGTGAGCCCAACAGCATTTGGAGCCGTGTGCGGGAGGACCGGGACATCGACGATCTGATCTTCGGCGAGGAGTTCCATTCCGGCCATGAGGAGTTTTCGACGTGCAGCGAGCGGTGACCCCAGTCTCCGCAGCTGAGTTTCAAAGGATATAGGCACCGCGGCAGTTTCCTTCCCAGCTGCCCGCGGTGCTTTTTCTGTCTCTGGAGGGCGGTCCGGGCTCCGGAGAGGAGGACCCCCTGGGAAAATCTGAAGGTTTTGCCCGGAAAGGGGTTGCGTTGTGGAGAAAGTTATACTAAAATAAAAGCAAGTGAGTTTTCCGGCAGGCCTGAGGCCGGCATCACGGACCGGATGCCGAATTGAAAAGGCAGTTCCGAATTTTCTGAGCACACCAAAGAGTATTTGGAGGTCGATTCAACATGAGAAAGGTACAGTTCACGGAGACGGTGCTGCGCGACGCCAACCAGTCGCTCATTGCCACCCGGCTCCCCTACGACAAGTTCGAGCCCATTCTGGAGACCATGGACAAGGCGGGCTTCTACTCCGCCGAGGTGTGGGGCGGCGCCACCTTCGATGTGTGCCTGCGCTATCTCCGGGAGGACCCCTGGGAGCGCCTGCGCAAGATCCGCAAGAAGATGCCCAACACCAAGCTGCAGATGCTCCTGCGCGGCCAGAACATCCTGGGCTACAAGCACTACCCCGACGACGTGGTGCGCAAGTTCGTGGAGTACTCCGTAAAGAACGGCATCGATATCATCCGTATTTTTGACGCCCTCAACGATGTGCGCAACCTGGAGGTGGCCATCGACGAGACCAACAAGCAGGGCGCTCACGCCTCCGGTACCATCTCCTACACCACCAGCCCCGTGCATACCCTGGAGAATTACGTGAAGATGGTCAAGGAACTGAAGGGCATGGGCGTCAAGTCCATCTGCATCAAGGACATGGCCGGCCTGATGGGTCCCAAGGAGGCCTATGACCTGGTGTCCGCCATCAAGGACGCGGTGCCCGAGCTGCCCCTGGTCATCCACACCCACTGCACCACCGGTCTGGCCTACATGACCCAGATCAAGGCGGTGGAGGCCGGCGCCGATGTGCTGGATACCGCCATCTCCCCCTTCTCCGGCGGCACCTCCCAGCCCGCCACCGAGTCCGTGGCCTACGCCATCCGCCAGATGGGCTACCAGGTGGACCTGAACGACAAGGCCCTCACCGAGATGGCCGACTTCTTCAAGGGCGTCCGGGCCGACTTCCTGGCCAGCGGCACCCTGGACCCCATCTCCATGTCCACCGATACTCAGTGCCTGAACTACCAGATCCCCGGCGGCATGCTGTCCAACCTGATCTCCCAGCTGAAGATGATGAACGCCATCGACAAGCTGGACCAGGTGCTGGAGGAGACCCCCAAGGTCCGCAAGGATATGGGCTATCCGCCGCTGGTCACCCCCACCAGCCAGATGGTGGGCTCCCAGGCCGTGCAGAACGTGCTGGCCGGCGAGCGCTACAAGGTGGTGGGCAAGGAGATCAAGGCCTACTGCCGCGGCGAGTACGGCCGCACGCCCGCCCCCATTGACCCGGACATCCAGAAGAAGATCCTGGGCGACACCCCCCTGGTGAAGGGCCGCTTCGCCGACTCCCTGGAGCCCGAGTTTGAGAAGACCAAGAAGGAGCTGGGCGCCACCGCCAAGAGCGACGAGGACGTGCTCAGCTACATCGCCTTCCCCCAGGTGGCCATGGCCTTCTTCAAGGACCGCGAGGCCGGCTTCCCGCCCAAGGAGGAGCCCAAGAAGGCGGAGGCCCCCAAGGCCGCCGCGCCCGCTGCCCCCAAGGCCCAGGAAGTGGCTCCCATCCCCGCCTGGCAGGGCCATGTGTACTACACCGAGGTGCCCGCCCCCGTGGTGCCCGGCTACACCAGCCGTCCCATCCCCCAGTTCGCCGCCTCCTATCAGCCCCCCCACCTGCAGATGGGCAAGCGTGAGGACCTGACCGGTACCTTCACCGTCACCATCGACGGCAAGCCCTTCCAGGTGTCTGTGGCCAAGGCGGACGGCCCTGCCGCCCCTGTGGCCGCCG
>CASEKM010000286.1 GCA_949288405.1 uncultured bacterium
GTTCAGAGGTATAGTCCTTCCGGTAGGCTTCCTCTCTCTTGAAGGTCGAAAAAAAGCTCTCGGCCACAGCGTTGTCCAGCGGTCTGGCCGTAGCGGAAAAGGATTGCTTTACTCCATACCTTTGAAAAAGCCCTGTCAGTGCTTTTGAAATGTATTGCTTCCCACGGTCACTGTGGAACGTCAGGTTTTGAGGTTGTCCACGCTCCTGAAATGCAGCCTTAAAAGTAGCAGTGACTAAGTTTGTACTCATGTTTCGGGACACCCGCCACCCGACGATTTTGCGTGAGTACAAATCTAAGATGATGCAAAGATAGACCCAGTAGTTTTTGACTTTGAAGTATGTAATATCGCTGACCCATATCTGGTTCGGATGATCTGCTGAAAACTCCCGCTTCAGCAGGTTTTGCTTTTCATATTCTTGCTTGCGCTTGAATTGCTTCTTCGCATCTACACGGACACTGCTGAGACCCAATTCCTGCATGATGGCGGAAATGCGCTTCTTGCTAACATGGATGCCGCTGTCCGCCAAAACAATACGAATCTTTTCTGCGCCGAAGCGTTGTTCGCTGTCATCGAATACTTGCTTGACCTTCAGCATGAGTTGTGCCTGCTCCTCCTCATACTTGCTTCGATCTGCTCTACGAAAGATGTGGTTGTAGAAGGTTCCTCGTGCAACCCCCAGCGCATCGCAAAGCTCATGAACACTATACAGATTATCCGTTCGGTTATATAGTTCCTCCAGGGTTGCAAGCTTTCTCTGCAAGGGTACACTGGAAAGGTAGCCAGATTGATGGATGATTTCTATATAATGCTCCAACTTTTTCAACCGCCGGGCCATTGCATCAAATTCTGCAGGCGTGTAGGTGCGATTTGGCGTTTGGATAGAGCAGTATTTTTCGCGCCATTGATATAGAGTGCTTTGAGAAATATGTAGTTCCTGACTTAATGCCTTAATAGATTCACCTTTCTCATAACGACGAATGGTCTTTACCTTGAGTTCAACGGGATATGTAGTTGGCATAGTATCAACTCCTCGTAGGTGATACTATTATTTTAGTTTCAGTTTCCACACAAATAAAGTGACATCTATAGTCTTACGATATTCCACTTTATTGTAAAAACGCTATATCAATGATAGAATTTATATCTCTATGTTTGAAAAAATCTAGATTGTCGTAGCATGCCAAAACGAAAGGACATCCGTAAGGATGTCCTTTCGTTTTGGGTTCCGCCGCCCAAAGGGCGGTTCCACCCTTCTGGATTGAAATGCTCAGGGCGGCGGAGCCGCCCTTCCGCCGAGGTTTTGCCGGCGGCAAAACACTCGTACGGCGCAAAAGCGCCGCGGCCCAGAAGGGCCGTCGGGTGGTCTTCAAGATAGCGAATTGAAAATTTAAAATATCTATAATTGCAGCGCCTTATCAAAACGAAAGGACATCCAAAAGGATGTCCTTTCGTTTTGGGTTCCGCCCCAAAGGGCGGCTCCGCTCTCCGCCATTTGGACGCCCGCGGCAACATTTTACACAAAAGGGGCTTGACAGAAGCGCTATGTTCTGGTAAACTGACTGCAAATTTCAAATGGAAAAACCAGTGAGAAAGAGTAGTACCCCGGATTCAATTCCTTTCAGAGAGCTGTGGGCGGTGGGATCACAGCAGGCGGCGGCCGGGCGAATGGACTTTCGAGGGCACAGCGAACGGCCTTGGGGCTCAGTAGTGCGACGGGGACTCCGCCCGTTATCAGGGGAGCGCATGTTGCTTGACATGTGAAAGCGAGTGGGCGTGTTCCCTTTGGAATGCGTCAATCCGGGTGGCACCGCAGAGGTTTTGGCCTTTGTCCCAGAGTTATGTGGGACGAGGGCTTTTTTCATGCCCTCCTCCCATCCAAATTAGCCCGGTCTCCCGCCGTGGGCGGGAGCGGAGCAGAAAAAGGAGTGTATGAACATGACGAAGATCCCCCACCGCCTGTACCTCACCGAAGAGCAGATGCCCAAGCAGTGGTTCAACCTGCGCTCCGCCATGGGGGAGCAGCCCGACCCTCTGCTGAATCCGGCAACCCTCCAGCCCCTGGGCGTGGACGACCTGTCTCCTATTTTCTGCCGGGAGCTGGCCCGCCAGGAGTTGGACGGCCAGACCCCCTATGTGGACATCCCCGAGCCCATTCTGGACGTGTACAAGATGTACCGCCCCTCCCCCCTGGTCCGGGCCTATGAGCTGGAGAAGGCCCTGGACACTCCGGCCAGGATCTACTACAAATTCGAGGGCAACAACACCTCCGGCTCCCACAAGCTCAACTCCGCCGTGGCCCAGGCCTACTACGCCAAGCTGCAGGGCCTCGCCGGCGTCACCACCGAGACCGGGGCCGGCCAGTGGGGCACCGCCCTGGCGGAGGCCTGCTCCTACTTCGGCCTTGCTCCTATGAGCAGAAGCCCTTCCGCAAGGCGGTGATGGGGGTCTTCGACGCCCAGGTCACCCCCTCCCCCTCCTCCACCACACAGGTGGGCCGGAAGATCCTGGCGGACGACCCCGACACCTCCGGCTCCCTGGGCTGCGCCATCTCCGAGGCGGTGGAGGCCGCCCTCCAAAGCGGCGGAACCAAGCGGTACGTGCTGGGCAGCGTTCTGAATCAGGTGGTGCTCCACCAGTCCATCATCGGCCTGGAGAGCAAAATCGCCATGGAACAGCTGGGGGAGTACCCCGACGTGATCGTGGGCTGTGCCGGCGGCGGCTCCAACCTGGGCGGGCTCATTGCCCCCTTCATGGCCGACAAGCTCCAGGGCAGGGCCAACCCCCGCATCGTGGCGGTGGAGCCCGCCTCCTGCCCCTCCCTCACCCGGGGCAGGTACGCCTACGACTTCTGCGACACCGGGAAGGTCACCCCCCTGGCCCGGATGTACACCCTGGGCTCCGGGTTCGTCCCCTCCGCCAACCACGCCGGCGGCCTGCGGTACCACGGCATGAGCCCCATCCTCTCCAAGCTGTACCACGACGGCTATATGGAGGCGGTGTCCTATGAGCAGACCCGCGTGTTCGAGGCGGCGGTGCTCTTCGCCAAGCGGGAGACCATCCTCCCCGCCCCCGAGTCCGCCCACGCTATCCGCGGGGCCATCGACGAGGCCCTGAAGTGCAGGGAGAGCGGCCAGGCCAAGACCATCCTCTTCGGCCTCACCGGCACCGGCTACTTCGACATGACCGCCTATGAGAACTACCTCTCCGGGCGGATGAGCGACTATGTCCCCACCGACGAGGATCTGGAGCGGGGCTTCGCCTCTCTGCCGGACATCCCCCAGAATCGGGAGCGGTAAGCTTGACAAACCGGCCCAAGCCGCATTATAATGACCCCGTTGACAGCAAGGGCGCTGCGGTGATTCCGCAGCGCCCTTGTCCATTTTACCGGCCCGGTTCTGCCGGGTGCTCCCGCCCCAGGGGCAGAGCTGCCCTTTCCGCTGAAATCGGGCCGGGGAGAACAGGGGGAATCGCATTGTCCATCCACGAGGAATGCGGCGTATTCGGCGTCTGGGACCCGGCCGGAGACTGCGCCCGCACCACCTATTACGGCCTGTACGCCCTCCAGCACCGGGGGCAGGAGGCCTGCGGCATCGCCGCCATAACTGACCGGGAGCTCTCCTTTTATAAGGATGTGGGCCTGGTGGGAGAGGTCTTTGACGCCCAGCGGCTGGAGCAGCTGGGGGGCACCATGGCGGTGGGCCATGTGCGCTACTCCACCACCGGGGGAAGCCGCCGGGAAAATGCCCAGCCCCTGACCCTGAACTATGTGAAGGGCACTCTGGCGGTGGCCCACAACGGGAACCTGGTGAACACCCAGGAGCTGCGCACCGCCTTCGAGTACCGGGGCGCCATCTTTCAGACCACCACCGACTCCGAACTCATCGCCTATGCCATCGCCCAGGAGCGGCTGCGGTGCGGCAGCGTGGAGGAGGCGGTCTGCCAGGCTGTCAAGGGCCTGCGGGGGGCCTGGTCCCTGCTGGTCATGTCCCCCCAGAAGCTCATCGCCGCCCGGGACCCCTGGGGCTTCCGTCCCCTGTGCATGGGCCGGTGGGGGGAGGCGGTGCTGTTCGCCTCGGAGAGCTGCGCCCTGGGCGCGGTGGGGGCCCAGTTTGTCCGGGAGTTGGACCCCGGCGAGATCGTGGTGGTGGAAAACGGCGCGGTCACCTCCATCCGGGAGAACTGTGAAAACGCCGCCAGCCACCTGTGCATCTTTGAATACATCTACTTCGCCCGGCCGGACTCAGTGCTCTGCGGTCAGTCCGTCCATGAGGCCAGGCGGCGGGCGGGACAGCTGCTGGCCCGGGCCTGGCCGGCGGAGGCCGATGTGGTCATCGGCGTCCCGGACTCCGGCCTGGACGCCGCCATGGGGTACGCGGAGGAATCCGGTCTCCCCTACTGCGCCGGGTTCGTGAAAAACCGCTATATCGGGCGCACCTTCATCACCCCCGGCCAGCAGAGCCGGGAGCAGGCGGTGCGGATCAAGCTGGGCGTGCTCAAACCCTGTGTGGCGGGAAAGCGGGTGGTGCTGGTGGACGACTCCATCGTCCGGGGCACCACCTCCCGCCAGATCGTCTCCCTGCTGCGGGAGGCGGAGGTCAAAGAGGTCCATCTTCGGG
>CASEKM010000287.1 GCA_949288405.1 uncultured bacterium
AAGCCGTCCACATACATCAGCACCCCGTACACCGACACGGCCCCCTCCCCGCCCAGGCGCACCAGGATCACGTTCATGAGGATGGAGGTGATGCGCCCGGCCAGGTTATTCAGGAAGTTGGGGCTGCCGCAGGAGACAATCTCCCGGAGCATGGCCGGCTTCAGCCGCGGCCGGGTGAAGCGCAGCAGCGCCTGCCCCCGGAAAAAGGGGACGAAGGCGATGACCACGCACACCATCATGCCTGTACAGGTGCCCAGGGCGGCCCCCCAGATCCCCCAGCGGAACACCCCCAGGAACAGGAACTCCAGCCCGGCGCTGAGGACCGACATGAACAGGTTGAGGAACATGCTGCCCTTGATATAGCCGCAGATGCGCAGGAAATTGTCCACGGCAAAGATGATGGTGGTGATGGGGGAGCACAGGGCGTATACCCGCAGGTACTGCACCGCCAGAGAGGCAAACTCTCCCTGGGCCCCCATGAGACGCATCAGCCACGGGGCCGCGGCGTAGAGCAGGGCGCCCACCGCCACCCCCGCCCCCACGATCATCAGGCAGGCGCAGGTGAACAGGTTGTCGGCCCGGTCCTTCTCCCCCCGGCCCAGGTGGATGGAGATGGGCACCGACGCCCCCACGCCGATGAGGTCGGCCAGGGCGAAGTTGATGATGACAAAGGGCATGGCCAGGTTCAGGGCCGCGAAGGGGGTCAGCCCCAGAAACTGCCCCACCAGGATGCCGTCCACCAGCTGGTACAGGGCGGAGGCCAGCATGCTCACCGCCCCGGGTAAGGCCGCTTTGAAGAACAGGCGGCCCGGGGGCGTCCGGGCAAACAGCGCATTGGAATTCATGGGATTTTCACATACTCCTTTTCCCCGTCGCCCGCCGGGGCGGGCAGCCGGTCTGTCCCCGTCTCCAGGGCGCGGATGTAACGCCGGGTGAGGGAGAACAGCTGCTCTCTCCCCCCGTCCCCCAGGGCCGACAGCGCCCGGCGCTCCGCCTCCATCAGCGGCTCCACCGCCCGCCGGACATACTCCCGTCCCGCCGGCGTGAGCACCATCTCCTTGTCCTTCCGGTTCCCCGCCCGGGGGACCAGGGCGAGCAGCCCCTGCCGCTCCAGCCCCTTCAGGGCGGAGTTCACCGTCTGGGGGGGATAGGACCAGCTGCCGCACAGCTCCCGCTGGGTCAGCGGGGCGCTCTCCTCCCCCAGGCAGTACAGGATCCAGAAGGCGGTGTCGGACAGCCCCAGCCGCCGGGCGTACCGGTGATAGATTCCGTCCATCTGCTTATAGAGCTGATTGAGCTCCTCCAACGCATCATATGCGTGCTGCCGTCCCATGGCTGCCTCCCCCCGGACGCAATCGTCCGGATTCAGATGATTTGCCCCCGATTATAATCCGAACTCGGATAATTGTCAAGTTCCTCTCCCCTTCTTTTTCTCCCTTTCCCCTTTGCCTGTTGCATCCGGCGCGCAAACGTGCTATGCTACCCATGCGATTGAAACGGAAATCCGTTGTTTCCGCAAGAAAAGAGAGTGAACTTTCCTTGAATATCATCGTGGTAGGGGCGGGCAAAGTGGGCCTGACCCTGGCTGAGCATCTCAGTGAGGAGCATCACAGCGTCACCGTGGTGGACGTCTCGGAGGACGCCCTGGACCGGGCCGGCAACCACCTGGACGTGATGTGCGTGAAGGGCAACGGCTCCTCCCGCCGGGTGCTGCTGGAGGCGGGGGTGGAGTCCGCCGACGTGGTCATCGCCGCCACCAACTCCGACGAGAACAACCTGCTGTGCTGTCACTGCGCCCACCGCATGGGGGTGGGCTGCACCGTGGCCCGGGTGCGCAACGCCGACTACTCCGGCGACCTTGAGAATCTGCGCAGCGATCTGGGCATCAACCTGCTGGTCAATCCGGAGCTGTCCGCCGCCGTGGAGATCTCCCGGCTGCTGCGCTTCCCCAGCGCCGCCAACATCGACACCTTCGCCCGGGGCCGGGTGGAGCTCATCGCCTTCCACCTGCAGGACAGCGACTTTGTGGTGGGCCACTCCCTGTCCGCCCTGGCCCCCCGCATCCAGAACCTGCCCATCCTGTTCTGCGCTGTGGAGCGGGAGGATCAGCTGGTCATCCCCGACGGCTCCTTTGTGCTCGCCCGGGGGGACAAGGTATATCTGGCGGGCACCCCCGCCGGCGTCAACCAGTTCTTCAAGCTGCTGGGCCGCCACTCCCACCGGGTACACTCGGTGTTCATCATCGGCGGCGGCCGGGTCTCCCACTACCTGCTGGGCCTGCTGGAGCGGCTGGGCATGAGCTGCAAGGTGGTGGAGAAAAGCGCCCAGCGGTGCCGGGAGCTGGCCGAGCACTTCCCCCGCAGCGTCATCATC